>CALRDJ010000034.1 GCA_943354875.1 Candidatus Levybacteria bacterium GW2011_GWA1_37_16
TCAAAATTTATTGATTTTAGTATCTCTATTGCTTGTTTGTATTGACTGCTTGCAATTTGCTGCTCATAACTAAGCTTTAGGCTACTAACGTCACCCTGTGCATAGTTAAAAGATGCAGAGGCTTTAACAATGGTACCTTTTGATAGCGCTACGGTACTATAGCCGTCGCGAGTCAGAAATAGCTCCACATACTCCTTACCAGAATGAGTGGATTTTATTTGATATAGTTTTAAATTATTATCCAAAGTAGCTATTGCAGCGCCATCTTTTAGTAAGTATTTATCTCTTGTGCTTATATCAAAAATGACGCACATATAATCACCACTAATTGCATCTTTAGATGGTTTTCTTGAACAAAACCTTACTGGATTAGAGTATTCATTGAAATTTTCTTTACCACCATCAAATCCTTGTGTAAACCAATCATTTGGATATTTTAAGTTAAAATCTCCGATCTTTGATCGATATGTTGTCAAGTTAGCGGTCGGATCTGGTGTTGGAGTAGGGATGGGAGTTATTTCTATTGCAATTTTTGGTTCCGCTTTCGTTGGCTTGTTACCCATAGAATATCCTGCGAAAACGAGACCTCCTGCTAGTAAAACTCCACCCAGAGATAATAAAGCAATCTTAGTCCAATTGCGAGAAGCTGACTCAGCTACTTGCTGAGAAGGTTGAGGTGATTGCGGAGCTAGCTGCTCATCCATATTAGAATTGTATGAGTTTGTCCAGCAGGTGTCAACGCGTTGGGCGAATGGCGAGTGCTTTATGGGGTGAATTTCAAAGTTGAAACGATTTGGTTATATATTTCTTTATTTTCTTCTTTCCCAAAATTAATGACAAATGATTTGTTATTTTTATAGGCATATACAGACATGGTCCATTTGGGGTATGGGCCCTGAATGTTTGGTTTTAGGGTAAGAATATATTCTTTTGCCGTTAGTCCATTAATGGTTATATTTTTTTCGGTATAGTTGTATGTCTCCCGCTGAAATTCATTGGTTATTATGGGGTGTTGTTGGATGCCATCGAATATTCCGCCTTCTACGGTATATTTACTATCTCTTGCGCATGTCTCCATGTTGATAATGTCCGAGGTGTCGTTTATAGAGCGTTCGGTAAGAAGAAGTTGCTCGTTGGCACATATTAACTGAACGAACTTTTCTCTTGGGTATTTGATAGTGAATTCTCCGTTTTTGCCAGTATATGTTTTCCAGGTAGAGGTATCGAGAGAAGAGGTAGAATCCATAAATTTGATATTAGATATTATTTCTTCAAACAGAGATGAAGGAATTGTGGGGTCTGCAGATAGTCCAATTGCTCCCTTTTTGTATTTCAAAAGAGCGTTGGTAAAAGATAATCCTTCTCCCATTCCAGGGCCGACTTTTCCTGAGATAATAATGCCATTTTTTATAGCCTTGGTTGTAACTCCCGTACCGCTTTGGGTGGTGCTAGATACTGCTTTATCGTAGTCCGCATTGTCGCGCTCTAATCGAGCATCTATGAAGATCCCTTGTGTTGGAGCAGGGGTAATGCCTGAGGGAACAATCGCATAGAAATTTTTTACCCTCTCTTGAACGATGTATGTGGGTGGATATTTGAAGCTGATTATACTTGTAGTATACGTCTTCCAGTCTGCGGTCGGATCTGGGGTGGGAGTGGGAGTGGGCTCTGGAGTGATAGCTACTTCTGGAAGGGGAGTATACAGAGACTTTTGGTATGCATCGTATCCAAGCATAGATCCATACAGTAGTAGTGCCAATCCCACGAACAGCATAAGCCACTTACTCCAGTTTCGATTCGGAGGCTCAGGAGGCACTACCGGTGGTGTGGCACCGCCCAGAGGGCTCTGCCCGGCGGGTATGGTAATTGGCTCAGGTTGCTGAGCTGGGGTTATGATGGGTTCAGATGATATGGGTGTAATATTGTCCATTACTTCGTGAATTTGAACGTTGAAAGAATTTGGTCAAAAGCTTTTTCAGTAGCAGTTTTATTAGTGGTCTGATTTATCAGTCCAAACTCTATGTTGGTTTTTGTATCACTAAATCCGTGGAATTGAAAGTAATCATCTGTCCAGACATTGGTAACTAATGACTCCCATTTAGTTACCTCGATTTTAATAGGACCAGCGGCTACATCAGCAAAGCGTTGTGTATAGTCGTAAAATTTTCCGCTTGACCAACAAAATGCTCCGTCCGATCCCTTAGGGGATATGTCAACTGCGATGACTGCGTTCGGATATATGTCGCTATAAATATATAAGTTGCATTCTGACAGCATTTTTCTGGAGCTGCCTTTAGGAATCTGGGTGGTCGTTTGCCATCCGGTAGGTAATTGAAAAGAGTACATATTTGTAGGGTCAGTATAGATTTGAGAATTTGTGGTATCGGTGAATTTGAATGTGGAGAGGATTTGGTCTGTAGTCAGTTCGGTTTCTTTATCAAGCGAAGTATTTTCATAGTCTGTTGATTGATTATTATTGAGGCTTATTGAAAATTTCGTATTGCCAACAACAAATGTAGACACACCGTTATACCAGACTTGCTTGTCTTTTTCTTTATAAACAAGCACATCTTTAGAAATTGTAGTTTCACCAAATTGTATGTTGCCTCT
This sequence comes from Candidatus Levybacteria bacterium GW2011_GWA1_37_16, assembly GCA_943354875.1. Classification (GTDB taxonomy): domain Bacteria; phylum Patescibacteriota; class Microgenomatia; order Levybacterales; family UBA12049; genus CALRDJ01. The sequence goes on from CALRDJ010000034.1 coordinate 2,611, forward strand.
TTTTATAAACTCTCCTGCTGCTATACCGCTTGGTCCCATTTGGTTTTTGTCATCTTTTTGTTGGAAAGATATTCCTAATCCATATCCATTTGGTGACTGAAAATTTACAAAATCAGAGCCAATCTCTGTTGTCTTTTCTTTCAGTTTCCAAGTAGAAGGATATTTTATAGAAAAGGCGTATTTAGTATTTGTATACGTTTTCCAATCTGATGTCGGGTCAGCAGGCGTTGGAGTAGGTTTGGCGATTTGCGCGACCGTGGGAACTGCTTGGGTAGCTGATTGATATTGTCTCATTCCGAAATAATAGCCACCGATAAAAAGTGCGAGCACTGCTCCGAGTATTCCGAGAAGTATCAGTGTGAGTTTCCAGTTAAATGGTGAATGATTATTGACTGGTGGAGGCGTTGGCATAGTATCGCTAGCTGTAGTCTGGGCAATGGGAGCTGGAGTTGGGATGGTGGTGTCCATAAGAAAAGTATCTCACGCGTATATAGCGGTGTCAAATGCAGGTCTTAAGCAGAAACAGGTTCTTTCGTGGAGACACTTGCATAGCGAACAAATGGATAGAAAGTATTATTAGTTCTAATCATCTCATCTAAAGGTTGAGCTATTACAATATCTTTCGTAGTCTTTTTTATAGCTATATCTAGGATTGCAAGTCCCTGCCTAGAAAAATTTGAATTTGTGGATTCAAAAGTATGAGAAAATGATATGCCATCGTTTTCCCACTGGGACATGAGGTCTGTGGCAATTTTTTTATCGACGACAATTCCATTCACGAAAAGTAATCCATTCTGAGCTGTGCTTTCATAGAGTCTTCTTACTACCTCGAGAGGATTAGGTGTTTTTCCAACCTTTGCGATTGCTATGTCAAATGATGATCTACCGAGAATATCTGGATTTAGTGCGTGCCAGTATCCTACCCTATCCTCGTATGCATCGCCCGTATAAGAGGGGGATAATGGCTCGTCTCTAGGTTGTAGTGCGATATATCTAGAATATATACTTATCCTAGGCTCATATTTACCCAATACATTTGTGCGCGTTGCTTGATCATTCATGTTTCCATACTCGAGGAATCGTACGGGCCCTTTTTTAGTTAGTTCGCTCATCCAATCATCAAGGTTTTTTCCGTCTAGTTTCGGAAATAAGTTAGAAACAGTTGAAAACGCTGTGTTTTCTGTGGACGACAGTAGGGGTTTCCATGAATCAGAAAAAACATCAGATCTTATGCGCAGATCCGGTATCGGTTTAGCAAAACGAGTTTCTCTTTGGAACATGCTTGGATCAAATTCTTGTCTCATATTTTTACCATAAAAAAACCTCTCGTAAGAGAGGTTATAAATGTTCTCGTCCGGCTATCGCCAAGATGAGCTTATCCTCCCTTAAACAGGGCTGGGTGTAGCACCCATTCTCGGGGCTCGCCCTGAGCTTGCCGAAGGGTTGCTGGATGGTTTTAGCGGGCCAGATCCCTACCACCACTCTTGATAATTATGTTTTGTATGATAACGAATGTTTGAGATGTTGTCAAGAATAGAGATTCTATCGCAGAGTTTGCCGAATCCGCTCCAGAATGACAAACTATGGAGGCATGAACAGCAAAAACCCTCGCTTTCAAACACGCGAGGGTTTTCATTTCTTGAAGCTGCATTATGCAAGCATTTCTTCGAAGAATCTTCAAGAAATTTATGCTTTTCCAATTTTATACATTCCTGTTCCGCAAGTTGGGCATTTTCCCTTCATTGCTGGTTTACCATTTTTCATGGTCACAGGCTGTGCTTCTGGATCATCGCGCTTTGCACGACATTTTACGCAGTACATGGTTGCCATAGTTCATTCACCCCCTTTCAACGTTTATTAAAAAACGATTCAGTAAGAAATACCAGGAATACTAACTAGGTGTTGTTTAAGTAAAAATAGGAGAATGAATTGACTAGTGAGTATGGCTATCGTCAAAAGTGTAATTTTAAAAATGTCCTGCCTTAATATGCCGTGTTCAGTCTTGAAAGCAGTTGCGATAGGGCTTGGCGTATGGGTGGGTATGTAGGAAAACGTAGAGCGGTTTTCGGATGGTTTTGAGTTGGCTACTTGTCGTGCTTGTGCAAGTGCTCGTCTCAAATCAGAAATCTTTTTTTCTTGGAGCGATTTTTTTTTCTTACCCATGTTACTTCGAAAAGATTACACTATTGACACGAGCCTGTCAAGAGGCTAAGATAACCATACTATGAGTATGAGTTTTGAGCTAGTGGGTTTAATAATTGTTTCCATTTGGCTCCTTATTCTCACTATTCTTTTCTGGCAACTCTTTTCTCACTATAATATCCTCACAAGGGGTTCTACGAACAAGTCTTTAAAAGCGATTTTAGAAGAAATGCTTCGTCAATTTGCTACAACCCAAAAAGATGTTGACCATCTGAAAATGTGGTGTGCTACAATAGAAAAAGACGGTCAATTGCACATACAAAAGATCGGTCTTTTGCGTTTTAATCCGTTTAAGGACACAGGGGGAGATCAGAGTTTTATTCTTACTCTTATAGATGGACATGATACAGGAGTAGTAATTTCAGGCCTTTATTCTCGTTCAGGAACACGATGGTATGCCAAGCAGGTGAAAGAGGGAAAAGGCGTAGAGCACGAACTTTCTGACGAAGAAAAGAAGGCGATTAAGTCAGCGAAACAATTATAAATATGGACTCTCGAAAACTTACAATTATATTACTTGCAGTTGCGACGTATGTAGTTACTGCTGGAGTTGCATATGGGGTTTTTTCTAAAACTGGTGGATCTGGTAAAACGGGTTCTCCGGTACCAGCTACTTCGACCTCAACAGGTGTAAAATTTGACCAAGGTCTTCCGAAAACTGAAGCATGTCCTCTAAATGGAGTATATTATTCAGCGCAGCAGAAAAAATGGTGGGAAGCACATCGACCACTAGGGGTTATGATAGAAAATCACGTAGAGTCTAGGCCTCAATCAGGTCTTTCTTTGGCAGATGTCGTATATGAGGCAGTAGCAGAAGGTGGTATTACTCGATTCTTGACAGTATTTTATTGTCAGGATGCCAATCCTATCGGTCCAGTTCGCTCAGCTCGCACGTACTTCATCGATTTTATCTCTGAGTATGGAGACTCTCCATTATATGTCCATGTAGGAGGAGCAAACACTCCTGGACCTGCTGATGCACTCGGACAATTAGAAGACTATGGATGGGCAGCACATAATGACATGAATCAGTTTTCGATCGGTTTTCCTACTTTTTGGAGAGATTGTTGTAGGCAAACAGGTAAGGAAGTCGCTACAGAACATACGATGTATTCCACGACCACTAAGCTCTGGGATTTTGCGAAAAAGGATAGAGAGTTAACGAATGTGGACGAAAAGGGAACTGTCTGGAATACGAAATTTGTATCGTACTCATTTAAAGACGATGCAGCCTTAGCTGATCGGCCAGCAAGTCAGGCAATTCATGTAGAGTTTTGGAAGGGATATGGCGAGTTCTTCGTCGATTGGAACTATAATAAGACATCGAACGACTACAGTAGAAACAATGGTGGCGTCTCTCATATTGATAAAGATACTGGTAAGCAGTTGACTGCGAAAAATATCGTCATGCTTTTTATGACGGAGAGAAGCGCAAATGATGGATACGAAGGCAATCTACATCTTTTATACGGGACGAAAGGGACCGGCAAAGCGTTTATTTTTATGGATGGAAAACAAGTAATCGGAAAATGGAAGAAGGATAGTAGGACGGCTCGGACATTACTTTTCGATGCTGCAGGAAATCCTATTAAGTTTGATCGCGGACAAACTTGGTTTCAGATTTTGCCTACTGAAGCTATAGTAACAGTAAAGTAGAGGCTTACTATTTTCCGCTGTCCACTACGATTTATATATGTTGTCAGATCTTATTACATCAAAATCGAGAACAAAGCTTTTGAACGTTTTTTTATCACGTCCATCTGAGATGTTTCACGTGCGTGAATTAGTGAGGCAAACACAGGACGAGATAAATGCAGTTCGCCGAGAGCTTCAGTTTCTCGAGAAAAACGGTATTTTGACTAAAGAGCCCCGAGCTAATAGAGTATATTATTTCCTGAATAAATCATACTCATTTTATTCTGATCTGCTCGCTATTTCCAGTAAGACTCTTGGTCTAGGAAATGATATTTTAAAAAACAGAGCAAAAGTGGGGAAAATAAAATATGCTATGTTTTCTGGTAAATTTGTCAGAAAGCAGAAAGATAAGCCTGAGGAAATAGATTTACTGGTGGTCGGTACGGTAGTAATGCCAGAGTTATCACTGCTCGTTCGTAATGAAGAAGCTCGTTTAGGTTCTGAAGTTAACTATACCGCTATGACAGAAGAGGAATTTGAATTTAGAAAGAAAAAGAGCGATCCCTTCATTTTCACTATCTTGTCAGGTTCTCGGGTTATGCTTATAGGCAATGAGGAAACCATGTTAGCATGAGAGAAAAACCTCGACTACTATTTGGCCTTATAATACTACTGACTATTTTGGCTGCTTTAGTCGATCTTCCTAGAGTTATCCCTGTTTCCATAGATACGAAGATACCATTTATAGAAAAAACTATCTCCTTCCATAAGGATATTCATATTTTTGAACCTAATTTTTTTATAGGTTCATGGCATTTTAACCCGGAGCTTTCATTCAAGAAGGGACTAGACCTTGAAGGAGGGACGAGCGTAACGCTAAAGGCTGAAATGAAAGATGTTCCATTGGCATCGCAAAAATCTGCACTCGACTCAGCGAAAGCAGTTATAGAAAAAAGAGTAAACTTGCTTGGAGTTTCAGAGCCGGTGGTTCAAACAGCTACAGTGAATGGAGATAATAGGATTATCGTAGAGCTACCAGGGATAACAGACGTAGCGCAGGCAGTAAGTCTTATTGGAACGACTGCCCAGCTAACTTTTTGGGAAGATCTGGGTGGAACTCCTTCTGCAGAATTGGCTACATCCTCAGCATACCCACAGGGACTTGCGAGCGTATTTGCGAATCCACATAAGACAGAGTTAACTGGAAGTGATTTGGAGCAGTCCCGTGTGGCTTTTAGCCAGAATACAGGGAGCCCTGAGGTTCAGTTGGTATTTACTAGTATGGGAGGACAGAAATTTGCTGCAATTACGAAAAGAAATGTAAATAAGCAACTTGCTATAGCACTCGATAATCAGGTTATTCAAGCTCCTACGGTGAATCAAGAGATCATAGGTGGAACTGCAGTGATAACGGGTGGATTTACAGCGGAACAGGCTAAGGCAGTTACTATTCAGTTAAATGCTGGTGCATTACCCGTACCGCTTACGATTTTGTCTCAGAGTACTGTGGGGGCAACACTAGGAAGCGATAGTCTCGCAAAGAGTTTATTTGCAGGCATGATAGGATTTATTATTACGGTCATTTTTATGACTGTTTTGTATGGAAGACTTGGTATACTAGCTAGTTTTGCACTCGTGCTATATACGTTGTTTGTTCTCGCTTTATTCAAACTTATTCCAGTTACATTAACTCTGGCAGGAATTGCCGGATTTATTCTTTCTATTGGCATGGCTGTGGATGCAAATATTCTCATTTTTGAGCGTATGAAAGAGGAGATGAGACGAGGACGACCGCGAGACTTGGCTATAGAATTAGGATTTTCTAGGGCATGGACATCTATACGAGACTCAAATGTTTCCAGTATCATCACGTCACTTATATTATTTCAATTCGGCACTGGAATAGTCCGTGGATTTGCATTAACACTTCTGCTCGGAGTGCTCGTGTCTATGTTTTCAGCCATTATAGTTACGAGAACATTTTTGCGCTTAGCGTATAGGGTTAAGAATTAATAGTATGGATATTATTAAAAATAAAACAATTTACTTTCTTATATCACTTATAGTTCTTATTCCAGGAACGTTTTCTCTGGTACGTTATGGATTGAATGTGTCTATAGATTTTACCGGTGGATCACGATTTACCTGGAGAGTATCTGAGAATGTAAATTCAGGTACGTTTTCAACGATTCAGAGTGTTTTTCAAAAAGAAGGAATAAAGATAGCATCAATTCAAAAGTCAGGAAGTAATCAAGTTATTATTCGTACAGTTCCGATTGATGAGAAAAAACATGCGATACTCGTAGCCAAGTCACTTGAAAAGATAGGAACTCTTCAGGAGCAAAGTTTTGAGACAGTAGGGCCGACTATTGGAAGCGAGACTACCATGAATGCTGTTAAGGCGACTATCTTCGCATCGCTTTTGATCATTCTTTATATTGCTTGGTCTTTCCGTAAAGTACCAAAGCCCGCAAGTAGCTGGAGATTTGGTGTTTGTGCTATCGTAGCATTGATTCACGATGTGCTCGTACTGCTGGGAGCGTTCTCTCTTCTCGGACATTTCTATCATGTGGAAATAGATAGTTTATTTGTTACTGCAGTGCTTACAGTTATAGGGTTTTCAGTTCACGATACGATCGTCGTATTTGATCGTATCCGAGAAAATTTAAGACGAATGCCAGGTAGTCAATTTGGATATGTGGTGAATGAGTCGATTCTCCAGACGCTAGCCCGCTCTCTGAACACATCGCTCACGGTTGTATTGGTATTATCAGCGATGCTCTTGTTTGGAGGAGAAAGTATTCGTTGGTTTGTCGTAGCGCTTTTGGTAGGAATCGTTAGTGGTACATATTCTTCTATCTTTAACGCAGCTCCGCTACTCGTGTGGTGGGAAGAGTGGAGCAGAAAGAAAGTTTCTCAGTAGATTATTTAGAAAGTAATTCTTTTACTATTCTACTCACTAGTGATCCATCCGCTTTGCCTTTGGTTTTTGGCATGAGGGCTCCCATAACTTTTCCCATATCTTGTGGTGTCGTAGCACTAGTTTGACTTATAGCTTCCTCAACTAATTTTCTTACTTCTTCTTCAGACATTTGCGTCGGCAAATAAGTTTGTAAAATTATAAGTTCCATATTTTCCTTGTCTGCTAAATCCTGTCTTCCTCCTGCTTTATATTGTTCTATGGAGTCATTTCGTTGTTTTGCTTCTTTTTGGACAACAGCTAATACATCTTCATCAGTAGCAGTATATCCTGCACCACCTTTTTGGATTTCAAAATAGTTAATGCCGGATAGAAGCATACGCAGAACTGAAGTTTTTTCTGCATTTCTGGCGAGCATGGATTGCTTTAGTTCGCTTTGTAAGTCTACCTTAGTCATATATTTATTATAGCATTTATCCTGCACTTTATCCTTCATTGCGGGCGAATTGTCCAGATTTTCTCGATTTTTTAAACATAATTTTAAAGAACCACCATGAGAGGAGCAAGTAGACAATATTCAGACCAAAACTCATAAGGATCGATCGCATGTCAATTGTATGATGTGCGAGTCCATATCGCGCAGCCTCAAACGCATAGGTGGATGGCAGCATATACGCAAATGGTTGTATCGCAGTGGGAAGAATCTGGACAGGAAAGAAGGTGGCAGAAAGTGGCTGAAAAAGTGCTATAAGTCCCCACGCAAGTGCTTGGATTCTCGGACCAAAGCGAAATAATAAAGCGAGAATAAATATTGCTATGCTAAAAGCAAATAGCACTAAATTCACAAATACCGCCAGTATCGTATCTATTCCTATAATAAAAATATTAAAGTTAAAAACAAGTAAAGAAATTACAGTAGCTGAAGCAAATACTATGCCGGATTTTATGATCGCAGATAATGTAGAAGCAGTGAGAAATTCCTCCACAGTGAGAGGCGTGACAAATAGGTTGCTTAAATTTCTGCTCCAAATGTTCCAGAGAGTTAACATGGCTACGGAATATTGAGCGACTGAAATAACTTGCCAGAAAAACATTCCCAGGAGGACATTATGAGCCACGACTAGATTGCTTCCTGCTACATATACTGAGATAAACCCGAACACGATAAGCGTCATCATAGGATAGAAAAAGATATCTATGAAAATCTCTAGAGAATGAAGAGTTAAATAGTATTCTTGTAAGATAACACCTAGGATTCTATATAATTTCATATGTTAGTTCTGGCTATAGAAAGAAAGAAATCTTCCAGAGTTGGCTTTTTTACTTCGATATCGGTTATCCATATTTCTTGCTTGCTCACACCAAAAATAAGACTGGGGATATCTTTCTCTTCGGAAGATATGGATACAGTATAATTATTTAAAAATTCATATTCTTTCTTTTCTTTTTTTATGTATTCCTCTACAGTGTTTTTATCTCCATCAAATCGTAATACGAGTTTTGCTGTGCCAATTTTTTTAGTCAAGTTCAGCGGTGAATCCTCTGCTACGATTTTTCCATGATTTATGAAAATCACTCGGTCACAAAGCCTGGTTACTTCGTTCATGTCGTGACTCGTATAGAGGAGAGATATGTCACCGGATTTACGAAGTGATTCGATATAGCTAATCGTTTTTTCAGCTATATCTGGATCTAGTGAGGCAGTGGGTTCATCAAATAAAATAATTTCTGGATCATTTAGGAGAGACTTTATAATATTTACTCTCGTTTTTTGTCCAGCAGACATATCCCAATATCTCATATTTATAGAGTCTGAGATTTCAAATTGCTCTAAGAGGTCTAGAATTTTTTTCTTAGGATTTTTTACGTTGTAAAGTTTTGCAAAGACCATGAGATTTTCCCACGTAGAATTTCTACCTTGGAGTGTATTAAAAGCAGAAGCGAAGTTAATTCGTCCTAGGATTTCTTCTCGATGAGTATGAAATTCTTTTCCGAAATATTTTATCTCTCCGCTGTCAGGGATTGTAATGTCCAGAAGCATTTGAATAGTGGTTGTTTTTCCGGCACCATTTGGACCGAGTAGTCCGACGATTTCTCCCTTCGCTACAGAAAAAGAAATATGATCAACCGCTACGAAGTTGCCATAGTTTTTGGTGAGATTTTTAACAGATAAAACGTTATTCATGAGATAGATTTTTAAGTAATGAAAAAAGATGTTCTTTCGTGTTTTTCGATAGGTCTCCATCTACTGCTTCAAATAACTTCTGCAGCAGTTCTCCTACTTGTCGTCCTGGCTTTATGTTTAATTCCTGCATAATATCGTTCCCATCGATAGCAAGATCATTTATGGAAAAAGCAGCAGGCTTTAGTTGTTCTTCGATTCGATCTTTAAATAATTTTAGTCTCCAGCTTTCTGCTGTTTCAGTGCCACCACCCAAACGATCGCCAATCCTGAGATCTATCATATCTCGAATATTATCCAGACCTACGCGTCTGATAAAGCGTCGTACTGCTGCATCGGTAATATGCTCGTCGACTGTAAACATGTGCCATCTGATAAGTAGAACGATTTTATCGATTTGTTTTTTCGAGAGTCTTAGGCGCTCAGAAATAGATCGAGCGATCTTAGCTCCTATGATTTCGTGGTTATGAAAAATCACCAATCCTTCTTCATCACTTGATTCTACTCGAGGTTTTCCTATGTCATGGAGTAATGTGGCAAGTCGTACAATGGGATCCTTTGCAGGGGTGGTTTTGAGAGATAAGAGATTATGAGTAAAAACATCAGCGGTATGGTGACGACCAGGTCTTGCCTGAGAAATGCCGATACCTTCTAGGAGTTCTGGAATAATAAATTCGAGCAGTCCTGCATTTCGAAGGAGCATGATGCCCTCATATGGAAAATCACTTGCTAAGATTTTTAACAACTCATCTCGAATGCGTTCTCCAGAGATATTTTTCAATAGTTCGGCATTGGTTAGAATCGCATTCCACGTAGTTTCTTCGATAGTAAATTGCAGAGTGGTAGCGAGGCGAATTGCTCTCATGAGTCGCAATGCATCTTCTTTAAATCTTTTATCAGATTCTCCTACGGCACGAATAATATTATTTTTCAAATCTTCCTGACCATGATATGGATCAATAACGCTGTAGTCTGTAGTCGGCCCGCCTTGCCGCGAGGCAGGTAGACCGTTTGCCAGTTTTAATGCCATCGCATTAACTGTAAAGTCACGACGCTCTAAGTCTTCTTCGATTGTTTTTCCCCACGTAACTTTATCCGGGTGACGACCATCTGAATATTCTTCTTCACATCGAAACGTAGTGATTTCTACAATATGTTTTTCTGAGTTTAAGTCTATGGGTATACCAACAGTTCCAAATGCGTTATCGTAAAATCCATTTGGAAAAAGCTTTAGAATTTCCTCGGGCGTAGCATTTGTAGTAAGATCCCAATCTTTCACTGTTTTTCCAAGCAACATATTCCGCACGCACCCGCCCACAAGATATGCCTCAAAATGCGCATCAGTTAGCGTCATATATACTCTTTTTATTTCTTCTGGAATAAGGTCTGTCATATTTGTTATAGTATAGCAAATCCATACTTGTCATCCTGAACTTGTTTCAGGATCTCCTGCCAGCAGGCAGGTTTGCAGATTGCTCGACATAGGGAGATGCCGAAGCGAGTTCGGCATGACAACGAGGGAAAACATATGAAGAAGTGGGACGTGCTTAGTAAGTTAAAAATTCTCGCCTCTCAGCGAAGCGGGAAAAATGAAAAGTTTAAAGTTGATGACTTAATAGAGTTACTGCTAAAAAATAGAGGTTTAGAAAATAAAAAAGAAATTGACTTATTTCTTCATGGGTCAATAAAAGATATAACTCCTGCTACAGTCGGAATTGATAAAAAACAACTAACGAAAGCCCTCAAAAGAATTAAAAAAGCTATTGACGAGAAAGAGCAGATTGTCGTTTTTGGTGATTATGACGTGG
>CALRDJ010000035.1 GCA_943354875.1 Candidatus Levybacteria bacterium GW2011_GWA1_37_16
TCCCCATCTCACATCACGTATCTCACCGGATACGATCACTTTACGCCACTGGAGCGAGAAGCATACCTCCTCATAACGAGAAGGAAGAACTACATCATCACCGATGGGAGATATTCTGAAGCGGTGAAGAAGCATGTTAAGCATCTTAAGCTCCTAGAAACATCTCCCACCGCTCCCCTCTTAAATCATTTGAAAAAACTCGAAGAAAATATAAAAACTCTCGGATTTGAGCCAAACAACATAACCGTTTCAGAACATACATACTTCAAAAAAATATTTAAAAAAATGAAACCAATTGACCTGAGTAAGCTTCGAATTATCAAAGAATTAGATGAAATCTCAACGATCGAAAAAGCATGCAATTTAGGAGATAAGGCATTTGATTTTATTCTTAAAAAATTAAAAATCGGTGTTACCGAAAAAGAGATAGCATTTGAAATAGAACTATTTGTAAAAAAACACGATGCGCAGCTCTCATTTCCGACTATCGTCGCATTTGGACCAAATAGCTCTATCCCACATCACGCCACCGGGAATACGAAATTAAAAATAGGAGATTTCGTGCTACTGGATTTTGGAACGAAAGTCGATTCATACTGCTCTGATATGACTCGGACTGTTGTATTTGGAAAAGCATCTGAAAAGCAAAAGAAAATATATGCCATAGTTCTAGAGGCACAAACTATAGCAATACAACAATGTAGCAATTTAGCAATAAAACAATCAGCCATTCATGCATCGGAGATTGATTCTATTGCGAGAAAACACATCGAACAGAATAAATTTTCCACCATCCCTCACAGTCTAGGTCATGGTACAGGCCTTGAAGTTCATGAATCTCCTTCATTGTCTCCCAGATCAAAAGACAAACTTGAAAACGGCATGGTCTTCTCGGTAGAACCTGGTATTTATATACCCAACTTCGGAGGCGTACGCATCGAAGACCTCGCTACCCTAACGAAAACCGAGGTCAGATTGTTGACGAAATCACCCAGAGAACTCATCGAGATTTAGCTACTCCTGTCATGCTGAATTTAGTTCAGCATCTCCCTATGTCGAGACAGAAGTAGATCCTGAATCAAGTTCAGGATGACAAAAAAGAAAGACAAATGTGGCTCCTTGACTTTATCGCAGTAAAGTGGTATACTGTATGAATAAGCTATCAATGGTGAGCTTGTCGAACCATGAATTATTTATCGAGCAACGACACGAGAAATCTATACAAAGCATTTTTATCCTTGGAAAACGAAGAAGAATGTAAAAAGTTTTTACGGGATCTTTTAACTTCAGCAGAAATAAAAGAATTTGTAAATAGATTTAAAGTCGCACGAATGCTCGAGAAAAAAATTCCTTATACGAGAATCGAAAAAGAAACGAAAATGAGTAGCACCACGATCGCCCGCATAAGCAAATGGCTTATAAAAGGCATGGGAGGTTACCAATTAGTCATAAATAAACTAGACAAATCTAATACTATGAATCAAAAACAAATAGCTAGTAAACCAGTTCATCACACTTCCCCTCGCGGCGGTGTGATTTTTAGTGCTTAAGAAAGAAGCAAATTCCTAAAGATACCAACCGCCGAAAGGCGGTTTTTTAGTGTTTAAAAGGAGAATGATATGAAAAATACAAAAGAAATAAATACAATGGCAATACTTGAAAATGACGCAGTAGATAAGCTGCGGAAAGATTTTTCCTTCCTCTATTGGGAGAGATTTGTGATGATCGACACATCCCAAATGAGACTGGGAATAAACGATATCTCATACAAAGCATCTTCTCCACTCGAGGATGATATCGCAATGCTCCAACTTACATGCAAAGGCTGGCTAGAAACATATGATGCAAGAGATTTAACTATATCTTTATCTGATAAATTAGAAACGCTTTTAAGGGTGGTAAATAAAAAACGAACTATCGTAGTCTTTCCTGGCAACGGAGCCCAAGTAATAAAAGATCTTTTACCCGATGGCTTACTCGACGGTGTTTCGACAGTAGAAATACCAACTGAAAGAAAGGTGGGATCTAATGGAAGCGTTAACGGAGTTGAATTACTAGGCAGAACAAAACTACGAGAAGCAGTGGCCGAACGAAAAGCAGAAACTATCATCATATTGGATGATGTTATAGTAACTGGCTCCACTCTTATAGCAGTAAAAGACGCAATATCAGGCAGAAACATAGAGTTCTATGCAGGGGCGCTGATGATGCGATCCCCTCTCCAAAGAGGCGGACGTTGTAGCGCAGAAAGCGGCATTGAAGGATATACATCTGTTATCGCACCCATCGTCTACCAGGGAATATCTGGCACACCACCGGTAAATAGTCTTTCAACTCTCATGGGTGAATCCGATAAATCTCGTACTGTACGAGCCAAATACATATCTCAATATGTTGAGGATCCAAGTACTTTTATGGATACAGTATCTGCAATTCGAGGAAAAATAAAAATATGAAAAACTTTCAGCCACATATTCCATGTGATCCTAAAGATGTCTCAGAAATATTTTTGCTCCCTGGCGATCCAGCAAGGGCGAAATTAATTGGTGAAAAATATCTAGAAAAAGGAGAACTAGTCGGTTCGTATCGTGAGTTCGTTACCTATTCCGGATACTATAAAGGGGTTAAGATCACGGTTACCTCAACTGGCATCGGAAGCCCATCGACTGCAATAGCAGTAGAAGAAGCGATAAATTTAGGAGCCAAAGTTCTCATTCGAGTGGGTACATGTGGTGGCGCATTAAAGAAAGAAATAAAACCAGGATCGATTATTATCCCTACAGCAACTATTCGAGAGGAAGGCACGACGAAGGAATACATCGGACCTGAGTTTCCTGCTGTGGCAGATTTTGAAGTCGTTCAAGCACTGATAAATAGTGCAAAAGACCAAGGATTTCGCTATTTCACCGGAATAAACAGAACACACGATGCATTTTACGGTCAATCCCGTAATCTAAAAGAATGGGGCTCCATATACCTAAATGACCGTATGAAGAACTGGAGCTATCCATTAGTGAGCTCTGAGATGGAGTGTGCTCCCCTGTTTCTCATCGGAACTCTCAGAGGAGTGAAGACAGGAGCAGTCTTGGCTGTAAACGCAGATCCTGAACCATTGAGAGAAATTATGCAAGGAAAAGTAAAGTTTGATGTGCCTGCATCAAAAATAAAAACTCGTGAAGCAAAAGCTTCGATAGATCGCGCTATTCGAACTGCGCTTGAAGCTTCAATAACACTAAGCAACATGCTATTATAAATAAGCTTATGAATATACAAACATTAAAAGGATTTCGAGATTTCTTACCCAAAGAAGCCAGAAAAAGACAGTACGTCATAAACACTTTTAAAAAGGTGTTTGAGTCCTATGGATTTGAGCCACTCGAAACGCCGGCACTGGAATACGAAGAGCTTCTCATGGGAAAATATGGAGAAGAAGGAGATAAACTCATGTATCGCTTCGAGGATAATGGAAAGCGTCGTGTCGCACTCAGATATGACCAGACTGTTCCTACCGCTCGCGTCGTAGCCCAATACCAAAATGATTTACCTATGCCATTCAAGCGATATCAGATCCAACCAGTCTGGCGAGCTGAAAATACCCAAAAAGGACGATACCGCGAATTTCTCCAATGTGATATAGATATTATCGGAATAAGCACTCCCTTAGCCGACGCAGAACTTCTCACTGCTGTCGCAAGCAGTATTAAAAAACTAGGATTTAAAAAATTTAAAATACTCATAAACGATAGGAATGTTTTTAAACAATTAACTGATCGCGGAACTGTAGAGGTAAAAAATCTTCCTGATGTAATACGAACTGTTGATAAAATAAAAAAGATAGGCCGTGAAGGAGTACTGAACGAGCTTGGGAATAAAGGATATTCTACCGAAGTGGCTAGCTATATTTTGCAGTCATTAGAGACTCAAAAAGTCACTCCTTTAATTGCTGAGATTTTTAAATATATGGAAGACATGGGCGTTGATTCAACGTGCTATGAATTTTATCCTCTTCTTGCCCGTGGCCTTGATTACTACACAGGGATTATTTTTGAGGTAGAAATAGAAGGATACACCGCTGGATCGGTATGTGGTGGTGGTAGGTATGATAATTTAATCGGAATGTTTGCCGGAAAGAAGGTTCCTGCGACTGGATGTGCTTTTGGATTTGATCGAATAATGGAGGCCATGGAAGAAGCAAATGTATTTCCTGCGAACCTAGAAACGACTAAAGTATTGGTTACTGTTTTTTCAGAAGAATTAGCAAATAAATCCCTAGAGATTGCTTCCCGATTGCGCGCTCAGGATATAAATACCGAAATATATCTAGAACCATCTGCCACTATGGAAAAACAATTAAAATATGCGGACGCGAAAAACGTCCCTTATGTGGTTATCGTCGGCGAACAGGAAATCGCAAATAATACCGTTATCCTAAAAGATATGCAGAAACGAGAACAAAAACAAATTTCAATTGAAGAATTAGTTCAGGATCTCCTACCCGCTCGACAGGGAGATTCCGAAACAAGTTCGGAATGACACGAAAAAAATGTCTGCCAAACAAAAAGCTATACTCGCACTTATTATCGCCAATTTTATTTGGGGAGCAGCTCCTCCGCTTTTTAAGTGGTCACTGGAAAACATACAACCCTTTACCCTCGCCTTCCTCAGGTTTTTCATAGGAGCACTCATCATCCTTCCCTTTTGCTATAAACAGCTCCAGATGAAATCGAAAGATTTTCTCCTTTTCTTTCTCATGACATTTTTCGGTATAACGGTGAACATCGGTTTTTTCTTTTTATCTCTCCAAAAAACAGAAAGTATAAATGTTCCCATCATCGGAAGCTCAGCGCCACTTTTTATCTTCCTTTTTTCTGTGCTTTTTTTGAAAGAAACTCTAAACAAGAAAAAGTTTATCGGTGCACTTATCGGTTTTACTGGCGTGCTTCTGATAGTCTTACTCCCCTCTCTCCAAAAAGGATTTGATGGAAGTATTACGGGAAATCTCTTCATCATCATCTCAGTATTTGCGAGCATCATTCACCTCCTGCTCGGCAAAAAACTTGCAGGCAGATATAAACCACTTCCGCTTATCTGGTGGATGTTTTTCATAGGGTCACTAACCTTCGTGCCGTTTATGTGGTCAGAAATAGGGACTCATGGATTTCTCACTGGACTGAATATACAAGGAGTCACCGGTATTATCTATGGTGCGATCGGTGCTACAGCTATAGCGAACTATCTTTATTTTTATGCCATAAAACAGCTTCCCGCATCTGAGGTGGGCTTATTTATCTATCTGGATCCTATTATCGCCATCATGATCGCCATACCCCTTCTAGGTGAACTTCCTACTCCTCTCTACATAGCTGGCGCCGTGCTCGTATTCATGGGGATTTTCATCGCTGAAGGTCGTCTCCCATATCATCCACTCCACAAACTACGAAAATAGTACCAACTCTTGCCTATTTACCCTGAAATTGCTATAATTTAGTTCATGAAAGCAAATACGCACCCACAATTCTATCCAGAAGCAGAGGTTAAGTGTGCCTGTGGCAACACATTTACTACCGGTTCTACCCTCCCAACTATTCACCTAGAGCTGTGCAATAAGTGTCATCCGTTCTATACGGGAGAGGCACGTTTTGTAGATAGCGCTTCACGTATTAAAGATTACGAACGAAAGAAGGCCACAGCTCAAGTATATATCTCCAAAAAGGTTGAGAAAAAAGAAGAGCAAAGGAAAAAAGATAATGCCCCTAAGTCTCTCCGCGAAATGTTGGGCAACCTCAGTTAGATACGACATGTCATCACTACGTTCAGAATGACAACTAACCATATGGATGACTATCGATATACACAAATTGCAGAAATAGAGCAAAAAATTGCTGAGACTCAACTTCTTCTGACAGATCCCACCATGCTAGAACTAGCAACCGCTGAAATCGCGACTCTTGAGGCACAGAAAAAAGAATTGGAAGACAGCATTAACGCTTCTCGTGGTGACTATAGCAGTAGTAGTGACTCATATGATGAACGAAACGCCATCTTAGAAGTAAAAGGGGCTGCTGGTGGCGATGAAGCAAAGCTTTTTTCAGAAGAGCTACTTCGGATGTATACTCGCTTTTGCGAACGCCATGGATTTAAAATAGAACAACTTGATGATTACGTACTAAAAATTACTGGTGAAGGTGCGTTTGGTCTCTTAAAATATGAGGCAGGCGTCCACCGTGTCCAACGAACTCCGGTAACTGAAAAACGTGGGCGTATTCATACATCCACAGCAACCGTCTATGTACTTCCAGAACTGGAAGACATCGACTTACATATTAACCCTGACGATATAGAATTTGAAGCATTTCGCGCAGGTGGAAATGGCGGACAAAATGTAAATAAAGTTTCCAGCGCAGTACGTATCGTTCATACACCATCTGGTATCGTCGTCGTATCCCGTGCAGAACGCTCACAGCTCCACAACAGAGAAATCGCCATGGAACTTCTTCGTGCAAAGCTTTGGGAAATTGAAGTTGAAAGACAAACAGAGGAAATCAGCTCTCTCCGCTCTACCCAAGTCGGTCGTGGTATGCGATCTGAGAAAATCAGAACGTTTAATTTCCCCCAGGATCGTCTTACCGATCATAGAGTAAATCAGTCATGGAGAAACTTACCCGGACTCTTTGATGGAAATCTAGACAACGTACGAGAAGCCATGGAGACCCTAGAAGCGACACAGCCACCAACCCCAGAAGAAGCTTAACTTTCTTTTTCTTTCAGTTTATTCAATTCTCCAAGTGCGTCTTTTTTTATAAGTTGCGCCAGATGTTTTCCGCCAAGAAGATGTGGCATGACGACATAGTCTGCTCCTGCTTTATACAACGACTTCACTGTCTCTTTATCCAGAGCCATCATAATTACTTTCGTACGGGATTTTGCTTTTTTTATGCGCTGGATGATAAGTAAATTTGCGTCTTCATCAGAAATGGTGGAAATGAGTAACTTAGCGTTTTCAATCCCAGCTTTTTCCTGAACTTCAAAATCAGCGATATCACCAAAAATATTCTTCACTTTCTTATCTTTCAGCCTCACTGCTATGTCGGGATTAAAATCTATCACGACTACTGTCTCCCCTTCTTCGAGAAGTGCTTCTAAAATAGTTTCCCCCATTCGATGTGCACCGACAAGCACCACATGATTTTTTAAAGCCTCTGAGAGAGTATCATCCTGCTGAGCGAACCCCTTTCGCTCCAGCATACCCAAATGCTTCCCAAATAAGCTGTAGAGAGCACCTGCGGACTTCATAAGATACGAGGAGAATACAAATGTGATCACACATACCATCGTAATAATAGCCACTATACTATCAGGTACATGACCCAATGCGTTTCCGAGGAATGCCATAACCAGACTAAACTCAGATATTTGAGAAAGAGAAATTCCAGTGAGAAATGCTGTGCGCTTTCTATGCCCGAGCAAGCTCATAATCCCTATGACAATCGCCGGCTTTCCAATAAGGACGAATATAGACAATATGATTGCTGGAAATAAAACGCTTTGCATCGATTCGAAATTCATCTGCATCCCAAGAATCACGAAAAAGATGGTGAGAAAAAAATCTCGCAGGCTTCTCACGTGTGCAGCTATCTGAACGTTCTCAACTGAGTTAGCTAGAGCCAATCCTGCGAGAAATCCGCCAATTTCTATACTAAATCCGATAAATGGACTACTTACGATAGCAGCGAGTAAAAATACCCATGAGATACTGAAGAGAAAAAGCACATCAGAGGATTTCGAAAAATGATGTACGATCTTCGGCAAAAAAGCTCTACTCAAAAACCCAACTCCCAGAACGAGCCCTGCTCCCTTTAAAATAGTAGCGACACCGTTTTGAATAAGCGATGACGCATCCATGCTCCCTGTCATGCTTGATAGTAGCATCAGAAGAATCACTGCAAGAAAATCCTGAATAAGGAGAATTCCGACAGAAATTTTTCCATACAGACTATTTAATTCACGCTTATCTGATAATAGCTTAACGATAATAATCGTACTCGAAAAGGTGAGCGCGATGGCCAGATATAAACTGGATATGGAGGAAAAGCCCATAAGCATAGACACACCGTAACCGAGTAGCGCAGTGATCCCGATCTGACCAGCTGCAGCAACAGCGACTACTGGACCCAGTGTCTTAAATTCTTTAAATTTTAACTCGAGCCCCATCATAAAAAGCAAAAGCGTTATACCAAGCTGTCCGAGCATCTGAAGCTGATCTCCACCCTGGAGCTGAAGATTACCAAATGGACCGATGAGTATTCCGGTGAGAATATAAGCGAGGATAGTGGGCTGTTTAAATATGCGAAAAACGATGGCCATAGCGGTGGCCAAACAAATAATCAGGGTAATTTCGAAAAATCCTGAACCCATAAAAATAGTATGAGGTATTAGGTAATAAGTATCAAGTATTACGCGGGCGATGACTGGGATTTGATTCGGAATTTATTGAAGTAGTGTTTCTATAGCTTTTTCGAGCTGAACATCATGAGAAGGATCTTTCTCATCAAAAGCTACTGTGATGTCTGGCGTCAATCCTTTTCCATGTACCCATGTACCGCTTGGCGTCAACCACTTAGCGATCGTTACATGCAGTCCAGATCCTCCACCGAGATCTTCAGCTGCCTGTATAGTGCCCTTACCAAATGATACGTCACCGATTAATTTAGCTCGCTTATGATCGCGAAGTGCCCCCGCTACGATTTCAGACGCAGAAGCGCTTCCTTTGTTTATTAACACAACGAGTTTTGGTGTAAGCAAGAGTCCATCTCTTTGTGCTTGCATAGGAGTCTGCTGGCTTCCCGAATCCTGTGTTACCACTAAAGTCCCTTTTGGCAAGAATTCTGAAGCCACAAATGTCGCATCAGTAAGATATCCACCAGGATTATTTCGCAAATCAAATACGATTCCCTTTACATTCCCGTGTGTTTTCATATCCTGAAAAATCTTATTCGTCAGATCGAGAAATTCCTGATTCGTATTATCTCCGAATTGCGAAAGTCGTATATACACAATCCCTTTATCCTTTTGTGCATCTGCTAATTTAACTCCCTCTATGTCTTTTATAGATTTTACCCACCCTACCACGCTTTTCACGGTTATCGTATCGCGTGATATCTTAATCACACGAGATTCAGATTCATCTTTATGAACGATAAGAAGCGATACCTCTGTACCTTTGGGTCCGCGAATTTTTTCAACCGCCTGTGCGAGTGTCCATCCGGCAATATTGGCATCATTTACTTTTAGGATCGCATCTCCAATTTTTATCCCAGCTTTTTCTGCAGGACTTCCAGCAAGAGGAGCTACCACGATAATTTGCTTATCGCGCATCCCCAACTCTGCCCCTATCCCCTGAAATTGCCCAGCCATTCCTTCTTTAAATGAATTATTTTGAACAGGCGGTAAATATACTGTATAGGGATCTCCAAGTGATTCCACCATGCCTGAGATAGCGCCATTCAAAAGCTTCTGAGGATCGATAACAGTCTTATCATAATAAGAAACCTGTAACTTATCCCAAACAATCCAAAACGGAGAAAAGTCTACAGTGCGTAAACCAGTGGCGGGAGGTTCTTTATTTATAGCGGATATTTGAGGTTTATAATTTTTCCATTCTACGCCTACTTTAGTAATGCCGAAGTAGTATCCAGAAAATCCAGCGATAAGAATGAGTATGATCCAATGAAGCGTTCGTAATTTCATAAAAACGCCTATTATTGCGGTGAAAAATAAGAGCTATATACGCACAATAAAGGGCAAGAGTGCGAGATGTCGGGCACGTTTTATAGCTATAGTCAATTTTCTCTGATGCTTAGCGCAGAAACCAGATCTAGCACGAGCTATGATCTTGCCACGATCAGATAAGGATCTTCGTAGTCCTTCTGCATCTAGATAGTGAGGGTTTTTCTTCTCCTCACAATAATAGCAATTTTTCGGTGCAGATGGTTTTCTTCGTGCTGGTCTTCTGGTTGGTTTCATAATGTTTTTAATAAAATTCCTGCCTTATGGCAGGAAAACTTCCTTAGTATTATAGCGTATCTAGAACGGAATGTCATCAGGCATCACCGCTTCTTCGCTTGACGATGTCTCAGTCATGGGTTTTGCACTAGTAGGTTTTTCAGCCTTTGGCTCAGGCTTCTCTTTAGATGCTTCTGCTGTTTTTTCTTCATCCGATACCGCGCCGCCCAGAGGGCTCTGCCCGGAGGGAGTCGACTCAGCTGACTCATCCGAAGACTCTCGTTTTTGATAGTCTAGTAAAATCATGTCATCGATAACTATCTCTGTCGCATTCCTCTGACCTCCATCCTGACCAGTCCAACTACGAGTCGCAAGTCTTCCCTCCACATACACCTTTCTCCCTTTTTGGAGAAATTGACTACAAAGCTCTGCTAATTTATTCCATGCGACTATTTTATGAAACTCTGATTCTTCTTTCTTTTCTCCTTGCTCGGTATTCCAGGTTCTGTTCGTAGCCAAACCAAATGAACAAACGGCGGTGCCTTGGGGAGTATATCGGAGTTCAGGATCGCGGGTAAGATTACCTATCAGTTGTACTCTGTTCAAACTTCGTGCCATATTGTGAGCGTTTAGGTTGTAGGGGTTAGGGGGTAGATCTATACCCTACGTGCTATACGCTATTTCCTATTTTGTTCTAATCAATAGATGTCTTAAAATATCTTCGTTTTGGATAATACGTCTTTCGAAATCAGGAGTCATAGTTTCTGCTTCGAAATTCCATAAGAAAAATACCCCTGCCTGCTCATGACGAATAGGATAAGTCAAAACTTTTTGACCGAGCTCTTCTTCTTTGGTAATTTTCGCACTCGCTAACCAACCTTTTATCGTCTCAAGCAATTTCTTTCGATTTACCTCAGATATAGATGGCTTCAGAACAAGTACTAATTCGTATAATCTCATATGGCTTATTTCCTCATTGTCATGCTGAATTTAGTTCAGCATCCCTGCCTTGCCGGCAGGCAGGTCCCCGTGTCGTAATCAAGTAGATCCCGAAATAAATTCGGGATGACACGAAAAGTCATGTGGGGTTATCTTATCAAAATTGCGCCTCAGAAGCAAGCCCGAAAACGCATTACTCTCCAACGGTTATGACCACATCTGCAGCACTCGATGCAGATAAATCTGCTGATATAGATGATATAGCGTAGTTCGCGACGTTTAGATCACGTTTTAAGATATAGAGATAATCTTGATGCGTATTTCTCAGCTTTATCTCAATTCCTTCCAGTTCAGATACTGGCACTGTTCGGATTTGTGATACATGATAGCCAAATTCTTTCAAAGTTACCGCCAAATCATTACCTACGCCTATTTTTCCACTTCCATTACTAATCTCAATCCGAAGCGCTGATCGACTAAGCCCGGTCGCATTCCCCTGCTGTACCGTTTCCTCTACTGAAACTTTTTCTCTCGAAAATGGATACACTTCAAGGAACGGCGCTATAAAGTCACGACTCGACTGAAGCAAATTCTCGTAGCTAATATGACGACGTATTCCAGTCCCTGGATCCATAATAGTCACCCCACTGGCATCATATCCATGAATCACTACGCTGTGTTCGCCTCGGATAATCGCTACCGGACCGTATGATAGTGCCGTATCGATGGGCTGATTATACCCAACTTTTATCCACGTCATAATGACGTGCCCGTTATGTATGGCCTGCTTAATACCAGCGATATCGTCTTTTGCTAAAATTTTACTCGATAGTCCGTACGCATGAAACACATCCACAAATGGTGGTGCGTGCACGCCATAATAATCTGCACCACCGAACCTTTGATTCAAATTAAAATATAAGGTCTGTAAATCCTTCGGCAGTGTATTTCCCATCCGAATACCGAGATTTGGATTTTCCGAAACTCCGACTTGCTCAATTAACTTCTTTTCAGAGGACAATCCATTTTCAGGAGAAAACTCAGATTTCCCAGTGTAATGATAAATGATTGATGTGGCCGCAGAAAACTCACAGCTGAGGCCAAACTGCTGACGACGCGGAATAAATGAAATTTCAAAGGATTCAGGTAGCGCTACTGTGTTTGCACCCAAAACAGTAGGATTTAAACCACCACTCGCCCCTCCACTACTTGATACCTGCTCGTCTTGAGTTTGTTTCAAACTCTGAACTGGTGGAATGGGTTGAAGAGGCGCTGGTTTTAAAAAGTACACCCAAAAAAGAGTATAAACACCGAGAAAGATGATGATACTAGCAACCCACTTCAAGATGTGAAAATTGTACCACACGTTGAACATGATTTCGCTCGGTGCTATAACGACCCTCTTATGAGAAGAAACGCTGAAGGACGACACTGGCGAATAACCGATCGAGACATAAAACCGAGAGAAACACCTGGAATTCAAGCATTGGAGAACGATCCCACTCTACCTGATGCCACATGGATACCGACTGGTCTCGTATTTTTGAAAGATACACTTGCTGACTTCGCCACCCAAAAAGCACGAAAACACAAACCACCATTGAGTAAATACCTTCGATATCAGCTATTTGCAGGCACTGCTCTTGAACTAAATGAAGCAAATAGCTCAGTAATACAAAAAATGTTTGAGATAGAGGGAGATATAAGAGATCTTAGAGCAAGTCTCGTTCTTACAGAAGCTCATGCAGATATAGCAGATGAATTCGATATAGTTTTTCAAAGAAGAAAACGTGCACATGAATTGGAGAGGACACGACTGAGAATAACTGATGAGAAAGCGAAACGCGCTGTAGCAGTAGATAATCTTCAAGAAGAAGCTAAAGAAAATGGGGAGCGAATAACCACTAAAAAAATTGCAGAAACACTCGGCATTACCATGTCTCAAGCAAATGAGATACAGGTTCGCACTAAAGTACTAAAGAAACATAATATGTGGCCACCAATCAACGGAGTTTCAGAAGATTCTACGCCCCAATCTTAAACTCTACTACGTCACCATCATGCATTACGTAATCCCGTCCTTCGAGTCGTGCTTTTCCGACCTCCCGACTCCCCTTCCATCCGGAATTGACTACGAAATCATCGAATGATACGATTTCAGCTTTTATAAACTTTTTTATAAAATCTGTATATAC
>CALRDJ010000036.1 GCA_943354875.1 Candidatus Levybacteria bacterium GW2011_GWA1_37_16
AGATCTACGCAAATCAAAATAGGACAGTCGTTCCCCTTTCAGAAGTTCCGCAGAATCTTAAAGAGGCTACCATAGCCATAGAAGATAAAGATTTCTATAATCATCCCGGTTTTGATGCTACCGCCATCATTCGCTCTGCTCTCTCTGACTACTCAGGAAGAGGATTTCAGGGCGGATCTACCCTCACTCAACAACTCATTAAATCTGCACTACTTACGCCAGAAACAACAATCTCACGAAAAGTAAAAGAGCTTATTATCGCATTCTGGACAGAGCGCCTCTACACGAAGGACCAAATTCTAGAACTATATTTTAACCAAGTTCCGTATGGCGGTACCGCATGGGGAGTAGAATCAGCAGCCCAAACATACTTCGGGAAACATGTGCGCGAAATAAGTCTGGCAGAAAGTGCATTTCTAGCCGGAATCCCACAAGCTCCTACAAGTTATTCTCCCTATGGGGAAAACCCTACGGCCTGGAAAAAAAGACAAAAAGACGTATTAGCTAAAATGCGCCAGCTAGGATACATCTCTGCTGAAGAAGAGAAAGCTGCAGAAGCAGAAGAACTCGTATTCAGGAAACCACAACACCCTCTTCATGCGCCTCATTTCGTCATGTACGTCAAAGATCTCTTGATTAAAAAATATGGCATAGCAGCAGTCGAGAGAGGCGGACTCATAGTCAAAACAACCCTCGATTTAAAACTAAATGAACAAGTCCAGCAAATCGTGAGTGACCAAGTAGATATCGATAAAAATCTGCTCTTGAGTAACGGAGCTGCAGTCGTAACCAATCCGTCAAATGGCGATATTCTGAGTATGATTGGGAGTCATGATTTTTCAGATCCAAACGGTGGAAATGTAAATATCGCTACTTCGCTCAGACAACCAGGTTCCTCGATCAAAATCGTTACCTACACAGCTGCGCTTTCTGATGGATTTACAGCTGCTACTATCCTTGATGATTCACCAGTTGGATTCCCATCCTACCCCGGAGGTCCTACCTATTCACCAGTTAACTATGATGGACGATCTCACGGACGAGTACCACTCAGACTCGCTTTCGGCAATTCATTCAACATTACAGCAGTGCGAACACTGAATCAAATCGGTGTTCTAAAAATGGTAAATCTAGCCAAAAAAATGGGAGTCAAAAGCTGGGGAGACCCGAGTCGATATGGCCTTTCTATAACACTTGGTGCAGCAGAAACAACCATGCTTGATATGGCAACCGTCTTTGGTACCATGGCTAATCTCGGTGATCGAGTAGATGTAAATCCATTTCTAAAAGTTACCGACTCGAAGGGAAATATCTTGGAAGAAAAACAGGAAATCCAAAAAACAAAAGTGGTAGACCCGGGTATCGCATTTATAGTCTCAAACATCCTAGCAGATAACAGCGCTAGATCTCTGTCCTTTG
The DNA here is from genome assembly GCA_943354875.1 of Candidatus Levybacteria bacterium GW2011_GWA1_37_16. Taxonomy (GTDB): domain Bacteria; phylum Patescibacteriota; class Microgenomatia; order Levybacterales; family UBA12049; genus CALRDJ01. The sequence continues at coordinate 1,420 of CALRDJ010000036.1, forward strand.
GACCGAACTCCTTGCTCAATATCCCAGGAAAAACAGTTTCAGTCAAAACAGGAACATCCGATAATAAACGAGATAACTGGACAATCGGCTATACGCCAGATCGTCTCGTAACTGTGTGGGTAGGAAATAATGATAATTCACCCATGAGTCCCACATTGGCCTCTGGAGTGACTGGGGCTGCACCGATATGGAATAAGATTATGACACTTCTCTTGTCATCCATTCCTGATCACAAGCTACAAATGCCCTCAAATGTTATCTATAAACCATGTCTGGGATATAATGAGTACTTTATAAAGGGGACTGAAAACTCGGTCGGTTGTGTACGACTTCCTATTCCTTCAGCATCTCCAACACCGCGCTAAGAGGCTTATTCACCAGTTTTTGCAAAAGCTCATACTGCTTCCTCGGATCATCGCTATTGTATATAAAACTCGTGGAGACAAATCGTGTCGCACCCATACCCCTAGCTTCTAAGATAGTCGTGTCGGTAACTCCACCATCTACCTCAAGCGGTATCCAAGTCGTATCTCTAAGCATCTCCATTTTCTCCAAATATGCACCATTAAATTGTTGCCCTGAAAATCCTGCTTTTATACTCATAAATAACAAGCAATCCAAATCATCTATAGGCACTTGGAGTTCTTCCATGCCCGTCTCACCATCTATGGCCAAGCCTACCTCGGCAAGCAATTGTCCCTGCGCTACAAACTCTGCCTGATCAGGCATTTTCTCGATCTGGCCGATAAATCGCTTAAATCCAGCATCTGCCCATGGCTTTAAGTATTGGACTGGGTTTTCTACCATCATGTGAAGTTCGAAAAACATATCACTGGTATATTTCTTAAACGGTTCCGGATCCATAAACGTCGTATTGTTCGCAAATTTACCATCAATAATGTCGATATGAATAGTTTTGGCAAATGGCTTAACCAGCTCTATTCTCTCCGCCAAAACTTTCCAGTCTTTCTGAGGACCAGGGCTTGGAATTATTTCTAAAATTTCTTTCTGTGCGCTTATGTCGGTTTGCATATCTCCTCCTCTATTTTCTTTATTTTATCAATTCTTCGGGCATGTCGCTCTTCTGCTGAAAAAGGAGAATCGAGAAAAAGTTTTACTGCTTTTAAAGCTTCTTCTTCTGTGAAGAATCTCACTCCAAGAGATAATACATTTGAGTTATTATGTTCACGCGTAAGTCGTAGCATCTCAAATGGATCAGTACTCTTAGTTCCTGCGACATCAGTCGATCCCGCGGGAACCACTGGAGCATAAAACAACGCGCATCTGACACCTGGATATTTGTTCGCTACTATTGCCTCACCCTGCCCAGAACCCCCCAGTACAATTCCCATGGAGTTTTCCGGATCCTCAGAGACTTTTTGTGCAGCGATTTTTATGAAGTCAGGGTAGTCATCATTCTTATCATACTCAAACGGCCCACAGTCTTGTGCCTCATATCCTTCTTCTTTCAAAAACTCAACAATTTTTTTCTTGAGCTCAAATCCTGCATGATCGGTAGCTACGTATACTTTCATATTAATGTAGGAGTCCAAGTTCTTTTACTTTTTTCTCTAAATCTTCATTCGTCGGTTCAGTAAGTATAGATCCATCTGAAAATACGATAGTCGGCACACTATTCATTCCATCATTTATTTTTTGGACATATGCCATAGCTTTTTCGTCCTCTTCAATATTTATTTCTGTATATAAAACACCATGAGAATTGAGGAAGGACTTGGAACGTTTACAGTCTCCACACCACGTCGTTGAGTACATAATTATAGGTGAAGTATCCATCTCAATTATTGTAACAGATTTTTAAATCATCTTATGATAGCTTTTCGTGGTGCAAGCGCTGAACGCATGCTCGTTAATACTCGGAATCTTTGAAGTAGGAAGTTGGACTTTCTTGATCTTGATGCTCTTGACCTACCTGCCGACAGGCAGGAATCTAGAATTCTTGAATTCAAGATATCAAAGATTCAAGTTCAAAGACATCAAGAATATCTTACATCAAAAATTCTATGGAGAAAGAGATTCTATCGTCCCGCTATGCGGGACTCCAGAATGACGAGGAAGATCCCGAACTGAATTCAGGATGACAACAAAATTTCTTCCCGTCGTAAAAGCCCTGGCTGGCTTCCTACTTTTTGGATTACGAAACTCGCATTCTTCGTCCCCCACGCCATCGCCTCTTGAATGTTTTTTCCAAGCATAATTGCAGAGAGAAACCCTGACGCATATGCATCTCCCGCTCCCGTTTTCTCAACTGGCATACTATCTGAAGCACCTTCATGACAGATAGCTCCTGAGTCATCTATAACCCATGAACCTCGTTCTCCATCGGTAATCACTACCATCTTCGGTCCCAAATCTTTAACCAGTTTTAATAATTGATTCATTTGATCATTGGAATCTTGATTAGAATTTAGAAATTTGAAATTAGAAATTCTCTGTGCTTCTTCTTTGTTTACGAATAATATGTCTGTTTTAGCTATGACATTTTTTATTTCATCAAGTCCGGCATTTACTTGCTTTGTTCCTGGAGCAAAAGCAAGTTTTACATTTTTTTTCTGCACAAATTCAACTGCGCGCTCATATGCAGTCTTCCACTCATCTCCCAGTCCTCCTATATATATCCACTTCGCAGTTACGTCATCAAAGGAAAAGTCATGCTTACGCGGTACATGCTGAACGAAAAGCGTTCTTTCTCTTTTAAAATCAATGCCGACAGCAAATGAAGTCTTGGCCCCATGAGTCTGAATCAAATGAGTTCGGAATACTCCCTCCCTCGCCAAAGTATTGCGGATAATAAGCGATAATTCATCGTCTCCAATTTCTGCCACAAGCCCTGCAGAAAATCCGAGCCTCGTGACACCTACTGCCACATTTGATGCTCCTCCACCAAGCAAAAACTCAGAAAATGTAACCGGAATCTTTTCTCCATGTTTTATGCGAAGCTCATCCGTATTCTCGTCCAGATTACAATGAAGCGTTTCTTCATCAACATGTAAAAAGGTGTCTATATTCGCGTTGCCGACACAGAGTATGTCAAAATCCCGAGGGGCATCCATGTCTTAATGGTACAAGAAAAATCTCAAAATTCAAAATGCAAAATTAAAAATTATAGTACCTTTATTTTAAACTTTTCACTTTGCACTTTTAGTTTCAATTATTTTCCTATAATCACCACTGCATCTGCAGAGGAGCTAGCTGAAAGATCAGCAGTGGCTGAAGTGATTGTATATACGGTTGTTAAATCTTTTTTCAAAAGAGGCAAATACTTAGCTGAAGCACTTTTCACTTTAATCGTTACATTTTCATAATTATAATTATCAGCATTCCCCACCGTACCGACGGTATATCCAAAACTTCTGAGCGTATCCGCTAGCTTACTAGCTGCACCCACTATTCCACTTCCGTTTTGAGCCGCAACACTAATGGCTGATCTATTAAGACCAGTCGCACTGTCTACTGGATTTGTTGTCGGACGAGGTGTAGGAGTAGCAGGCTCAGAAGACGTGGGCGACGGGATAGGAGTCGGCGTATCGGTTGGGAAAACAGCCTCAGTAGGGGTAGGTGTTATCTGAACCACTGGCTCTGATTTACTCCCAAAGAAAAAAGTACTTGCTGCAATTGCACCAGCGATAAGAAATAGTACTGCGAGAAGAAGAAGAAAACGCTTACGATTTTTTTTTCGAGGCGATGCCTGAGGACCAAAGACTTCTTGACCAAAGGGGTTTTGCATAGATCCTGATTGTTCCATATAAAAATCTCCGTGGCAGAATTAGAGGTAGTATATCATACCAAAAGAAAAACTCAAATCGCAAAACGCTCGCCTCGATTCGGCGAAGCGGGCAAATCTTAAAACTATGGTACTTTATTTTTAATTTTACGCTTTACGCTTTACGCTTTACGCTTTACGCTTTACGCTTTTTAGACTATAATGCTATGGCCTCTATGAAGAAATCACTGCTACTCATTTTCGTATTCGTTTTTTCCTCGCTTTTCCTCGGTTTTTCAGTGCCTTCTGCCTCCTCTGACCAAGTCGACGACCTCGCGAAACAAATAAATGACCTTACCTCAGCACTTAATATGTCTGTCGCTGCCACAAAACCTCTCGAATCAGAATTAAATAAAATGAAGACGCAAATAACAGGGATAAAAGCCCGGGTAACTAGTATCGAGAATGACGTGATAGCGAAGAAAAAGGTTATCGACGATGGCTATAAAAATCTGGAAAAACAACAAGGCATCCTTAACCACACCATCCGTGATTTCTATATAAGAAGTTATAATAGTACGCCACTACTCATCCTCCTCTCAGCCCCGTCTGCGTCAGAACTTACCCAAATCCTCGCATATCAAAAAGCTGCCGCAGATCAAGACAAAGCAGTAATCCTAAACATCGCCCTATCCATCTCTGACTTGGAAGAAAAGAAAAAAATCCTTGAAAACGAACAAGAAAGACTACTGGTGGCGAAAAAATCTCTTGATGAACAATCAGCAAAACTCGACAAAGTAGTAGGAGGAGCGAAGGCATACCAATCGACACTTTCTGGAAAAATTGCTGACCTATCCGCCAAGCAGCAATCAATTATCAACGCAAGAAGTGGTAACTTTACTGCAAGTATTGGAGACAGTGAATTAGCCGACGACTACAACGCTTCCATCAAAGGATTTCGAGAAGCAGCGCCAAGCGGATCCTTTGCGGTATTTTCATTTGGTGCATATACGCATCGCAATGGCATGAGTCAGTACGGCGCACTAGGACGATATACCTCTGGAAAAAATACCGATGCAGAATCTATCCTTAAATTTTATTACCCCAATGCTACTCTCAAGAGAGACTATGGCGTACCAGGAACAATTTCAATTAGTGGATTTGGGACTCGCGCATTTGAAGATGAATATATGAAGCGAATTTATGAGGTGCCAGGATCTTGGCCAAAAGAAGTCCTGAAGGCACAAGCAGTTGCCGCTCGTACCTATGCACTGCGATATACCAACAATGGTAGTCCAGATAAACCAATCTGTGCCAATGAAGGATGTCAGGTCTACAAAGACTCTAACAAGGGTGGCGCATGGGATGAAGCGGCCAACGACACAAGGGGTTGGGTACTGGTCGATGGTGGTGGTGGGCTGGTTTCTACCCAATTCTCCTCTACCGCTGGCGGATGGTCAAATACAAGCGGTTGGGACACAACCGATGGTGGTGGTGGCGGTAGTTTCATAGACAAGTCCTACGAAAAAATTGGTGGATCTCCGTGGCTATATAAAGCTTGGTATAGAAAGGGCTATAGCAATCAAGGAGATACCTGTGGCAAATCAAATCCATGGCTTTCATCAGAAGAAATGGCGGATATTGTTAATGCAGCAGTTGTCTCAGTTGATGATAGAATAACTCCAATTACTACATCTTGTTGGGGAGGTAATCCATATAGCATGCAAGAACTTCGAGATAAAGGAGGAGTCTCCTCTGTCTCTAGCGTAAATGTTCTACAGGGAAATGGCAGTACCAACGAAGTTGTATTTCAAACAAATAAAGGAGAGGTACGCATAAGCGGCAAGCAGTTTAGAAACGCCGTTGCCCTTCGTGCTCCAGGATATATTCGTATTCCACAAGGAGAATATCCAAACGGGTGGACCTTCTTTAATATCGAAAAGAAATAATACTTGCCTCTCCGATGTATAATACTAATACTGTTTATTTACTTTGAACTTTTCACTTTAAATTTTTCACTTATTCTATGCCAGATATTTTTGTAAACCATCACATCAAGCAGGAAAAAAAAGAAATACAACCTATTACCCCTCCCAAATTACCTCCCCTCTCTCACGTATTCTTCGCAGCCCAAGATGCCGATGAATCCATTCTCATGCTCACCAGACGTCATCCGATAACGAATGTCTCATGGGTTATAACACTCCTGTTACTCACCATACTCCCCATCGCATTAAACATCTTTTTCCCCAACTGGCTTTCCACATTTCTGACTTTCTTACCACAACGCTACATAATTATATTTAATTTTTTCTACTATGCTTTACTTGTTACCTATGGTTTTGTGAGTTTCCTAGACTGGTTTTATAATATTCTCATCGTAACGAATAAAAGCCTCGTTCTTATTCAGTTTTCAGACTTGGTATATCATAAAATAATTGAAGCCCGCCTTGAATCAATCCAGCACGTAACCTATTCCCAAACAGGACCACTCTCTTCATTTTTTGACTTTGGCAACTTAACTATTCAGACAGAAAGCAGAGAAGAACACCTACAGCTAAACAATATTCCCCATCCTCAAGAAACAGCAGATAAAATTCATGATCTATCGGAGGGTCGCCATGAATCTTGATCTCTCTCTACTCACCCAGCCTCTCTTTTTCATAAAAGCGATTACACTGATCATCTTAATTTCATACACGATTTTTACCGTAATTATGTTTAATCAGATTAGAAATATGAATAAGAAAATCTATGAGCCACCTACTTCAGCCGTCATACAAATTGCTGGCATTTTGCACATAGGACTTGCCCTTTCGCTTTTCTTGACTTCATTTGCTATACTATAGCACTGATGTTTTCAGCTACCAAGCTCAACGTATCATCTGCCCCCATAACAGCAACTCCGACATTGTCCTCTTGGGTGCAGACATATAGTGCGGGAAGTGTTTTCGCACTCCTTTCTCTTTCAAAAGAAAATACGCAGAGCGCTTCAGAACTAAATACCTTAGGCAAAACCCTACTTGATAACTTAGAAAGTGAATTCTTCACTCTCGAAACAAAAAACTTAGAAACCATAACCGAAGCGATGAAAAGCGCTATAGGAGAAATTCCAGACGGCATCGAAATCTCGTTTTCTCTCGTCTTTATCCAACCGAATGAACCAGATCCTATTCTCTATGCACTCGTATATGGAGGCGGAAATATCCGCATAAAGCGAGGAGATGCCATGGGAACGATCGTAACCAATGATAAGCATATCGTTGTCAGCAGTTCTGGTTTTTTAGAAGATACCGATGTGGTCATTCTCCAAACCCCTTCGTTCACTAAGCTTTTTTCAAAAGATGAACTAAAAGACGCTATCGGTGAAAAAACAGTTATGGATGCAGCTGAAATCATAACACCGAAAATTCATGCGAACGAAGAAGGAGCCGCAGGAGCAGTTCTCCTCTCGTATGCAAAGCCCCACACCACAGAAATCATACATGCCTCACCTGTCCATACAGAAAAACCAGAGGTAGATGCGACTACGACAGAGGGGAAAGAAGAAAGTGAAATGATAGAACCAGAAGACAGAGAAGACGCCTATGCTGAGGCGCCACTGGAAACCTCACACGACTTTCTTTTTCAAGAAAAAAACAATATCCCAAGATCTGGATCCAGATTCTCTCTAAATATGTCTCATTCGAAAAAACTTTTTTTAACTGTTGCTGTCATCATAGCCGTAATACTCACCGTCAGCGTATTTTTCGCAATCAGAAAACAAGAAGATGCCAAAGCTCAAGCACTCTTTCAAGAAGTATTTCCTCCAGCCCAACAAAAATATGATGAGGGACAAACACTGGTTTCATTAAACAAAAACTTAGCACGAGATGATTTTCTCCAAGCCCAAAAAATGCTCTTCGATGCGCAGCCAAAATTCGCGAAAGACTCTACTCAGGAAAAACAAATAACTGACTTACTTGCTAAAATAAAAACACACCTAGACACCGCCGAAGCAGAAACTCAGGTCCAAGCGAAAGAAGCCAGTAACACAGCAAGCAAACTGCTTTTCTATGAAAAAACGAATGCGAAAGATGGTTATACAGAGGACGACAAGAGCATTGTCTCAGTCGATAAAATCAGCATAACGAGCACGAACAAGACGACTGATAAAGTAGCGACGCTGATCAAAAACGATGGTAAGTGGAAAGACCCAGTCGGCATCGGTACCTATTTGGGAAATCTCTATCTCCTCGACCGAGGGACGATGATATATAAATTTGCATCCGGTAACTATACCAAATCTGACTATCTCACCAGCTCTTTTGATCTTTCGAAAGCCAAGGCTATGACTATCGATGGATCTATTTATGTACTTCTGGAAACTGGTGACGTCGTGAAATTCACCCGGGGAAAAGTGGACACATTTAAGGTCTCCGGACTCGACACTCCCCTAAAGAATCCGACGAAAATATTCACCAATGCAGACATGACGTATCTCTACATCTTGGACAATGGTAACGGCCGCATCGTGACACTCACGAAAGAAGGTGTGTTTCAGGCGCAGTATAAAGCAGGAATATTAAAAGATGCCAAGGACATGGATGTGCGAGAAAAAGAAAAAATAGTATATGTCTTAAGTAGCGACAAAATCTACGAAGTGCCCCTCAAATAAAAAACCCCGAATTTCTTCAGGGTTTTATTAGTGGACATTGACGAGATAAGTTGGAACCGAATACAGGAGTATGTTTGGAGGTGGTATCTGGTACTACAAAATAGCCATGGACTTGCTTTGGGATAATATCACATGGAAGATATGGAACAGTTCCTTTACTGAATGGGCATGTATTGTAGCTCTGCTGTCATTAAAGGGTCAAAAAAGTGGCCAACTTCCCTATAAACATGCAACCTTTTTAATTATCGCCTCCTAACACTGTTACTGTTTTCCCTAATTTAAATTTTAAGCTTTTTGTCTTTTTGCTTTAGGTTTTTCTTCTTCTTTTATAGTTGACGGTAAAGGTTGTGGTAAGGGTTCGCTTTCTGAATCCAACGATTTAAATATTGCTCTGTTTCTAGTTGGTGATACAGTGAAATCCATTTTTAGTCTTTCAAGAAATTGCATACCCAACAAACAATCATTTCCTTTTTCAGAAAGCGTAACAATTCCAATAAGTTCTTTACCTGCAAATCTAATTCTACCTATACATTGAAGATTTTTTACCACGCTACCGTCAGCAAGCCTAGCTGAGCCCACACTCCATAGGGTTAAATTACTTTCTATACCAACAGTTAATGGGATTTGTAGAAAACCTGTAAAGCCAGTATCAACTATCGCAACCAATTTTTTAGTGTTGTTTCCCATTCCAAAAATTTCAATTGGAACTTCGGGAGAAAAGTTTTCAACTACGGGATACTCTAAAAGATCATCAGATGTATTCATAAATTGAAGAAGAAAAGTAGTTTTTTAATATTCCAACGAAATAGAATAATTTATTGGGATATTTTTCCTTCGTGTACTCATACAGATTTATTGGGTCAAGCGAGGCAACAAATTTTCCTGTGGTGGGATCAATTACTGCATACCAGTTATCTTTTACTTTTTCTCTTATAAAATCTTTGTTTTTGGTGTACAGACTGTATCCGAAGTGATTTATCTGGTTTATATCATGAGTATCTGCTGGTAATTTTTCTCCTGGTAAATCATATTCTATAATATCTTGGGGCTGTTGGGGGTTCATTGGCTGATTATCCAATTTTTAAACTTTCTTGTCAATAAGATATAAAAATATAGAAAGGTATCAGCAAGAATCTTTATATATAAAGTTTATGCTAGCAGGATAAACTCTTAAATTTACCTCCTGCTATTTTCAACATCGTTCGCAGAAGGAATGGGATCAAGTGCTACCAACTTACTACCATCCCACTGGAATCTGACAGTGGCTCCACCAGCAGTAGGACAGCACATCGCATCCTCTTTGCGGTAAAGGACATAGTTTAAGGCAACCGTGTTGTCGTCCTGCCACACAACACCGATTTGCGCACTTGGATCTGAAGCATCAGTTCCAAGATATTCTCCGTTGTAAAAGAAGAAGGCTTTTTTACAGTATCCCTCCGCACCAATACATGTACCAATAAGTACGCTGAGCTGTTTGGAAGTCTCCCAGCCATTCGAAATAAACGTAGCTGTATATCCCTTCTGTTTTATAAGTTCTATTGCAGCTTCGATAGACGGACTGAATGGATCGGATACCGTTTCCCATTCCGTAACAAGTGTTTTTGAGGATTGAGGAATGTACCTATCTGTATTTATAGTATGGTTCTGAAGAAGGAAGAGAGATATTCCTATAACAATTACCAGAAAAATAATAGCGACACTAAATTTACGCTTACTTTTCATTGCTTATTATCGAAATCTGACATTGCTCTTAATAAGAGTAGGAGCAAGCTTTTCTCAAAAGCAATCCTTCCATAAAAAATATATATCACTACTATTTTCAAAAAATCAACGAGAGCAAAACCAACAGAAAAAACAATTACAGGAGCAAGAATTACCCACCAAGACCAGGCGTATTTTTTATCAACGAGATCAAACGAAGAATAGCTCATATCGTCATACGTACAAGAATTGTAATTATTGTTATCAGAACTGCGCTTGGTGCAAATTCCACATAAAGCATAATTATCGGAGTGTATTTTTGTTGCATCCCATCGAGTCTGATCTTCGCATTGAACAGAAGCGCCAATTACTGTTCTAGTCCAGTATGCACTTAGGCCTACGCCTACTGAAATTAAAATAACACAGATATAAAGTATAAATAAAATTACGTTAAAAAAGCGATAAAGTGGGCTTTCCTCGTGAGAGTTCTTCATATTTTGTTTAATAAGCAGGCATTTTCATCTTAAAGCCTTACTCAGCAACTTTCAAGTATCAGAACTATTCGGTAGTGGGTCAATTTGAAAATACTGATGCTTGACTGCTCATGTATCTTTATGCTACTCTACGTTCATGGACACAAACGTACTCGCATTTTCAATCGTTAGAAGCGCCACTAGAGAGAAGAACCCCGCAGCCGTAGCCCTAGGAAGACTTGGTGGTCTCATAGGTGGTCACGCACGTGCCAAAAAGCTCAGCGCTAGTAAAAGAAGTGCAATTGCCAAAAAAGCTGCAAAAAGCCGCTGGAAATTAAAATAATAATCCTCACATATTCTACGGCAGTACCATTGACATATACCCCTGATCCCCTATACTTCTTCTCATGGGAAAGAGCATACGGACAGGGAAGAAAAAGAGAAAGAGCTACTTTCAGAACTTAAAGGATAA
>CALRDJ010000037.1 GCA_943354875.1 Candidatus Levybacteria bacterium GW2011_GWA1_37_16
GAGGAGTGGCGATGAGTACTCCGAAGAGAATGAGTAATGTGAAGAAAAAACCAAGAAGCCGTTTCATGAAGATATTGTAAAGAATATCCCTCCACTACGCAACAGATGCCAGTTATTTTTTTATTTTCCCCAAATCACCGTTTAGAAAAATTGGGTTCATGCCATATACTTCTTCAGCAAATGACAACTCATCTGAGATAGAATTCAGAATATAAATTTTCTTTCTCAAATAAAACGCGATGGTCATCTCCATAAGAGTATTACCGCCGATATATCCTATCATCTCTCGCTTTTTATTATTAACTATGAGTACTGCATCTGCTTTTTCTATTTCCTTAAAATGCCCTTTAATAAGAGCAGTTTTTATATGATAATCTGATGGATTTTTATACCACGTCTTCTGAGATTCTACGTCAAAGCTTCCCTTCCTCTTCATCCGTCTCGCAGTTACAGGAAGAACTGGCTTAAACCCTAACTCTTTCAGTCTTTTCTCGATTGCAAACAAATCTTGGTAAAAGGAGACACTCGCACAAACCGCTATAATCTTCATATTCCACCCTAGAATAACCCATTCAGGATCTAAAATCAATAAATTTGGTATAATATATCAAACTATGTCAGAAATACTCAAAAGAAACCCTACAGACAAACAAATAAATGCCGTGACTACGCTACGCAAACAGATAAGAACGTACGTCGCTGTCATGGATAAAACAATCTTTGGCGCAGAACCTACAAATGAAGGAGCTTTATCGCATAACTTCTTTATGTTCATGGGTCAGTCTATGGATAGATCAGGGAGATTTCCTCCTGGACACTCAACTCGCCTCATGCATGATCTAAATCACTTCACTATCGCACGAGGATTTATCGAAACTTTTAACCTAACACCATCACGAACAGATCTCGCCCTCATAGCCAGAGCCCAGCAACGCATCGTACGATCCACACTTCAGGAACTAAGATACACACCAAGAGCAGTAGGTCTTAAAATGTCAGTAGCTGAGACAGTATCTGCATTTAATGTCGTCGGGGAGATTACTGGAAGCACAGATATAGCCACGACTACCGTCGGTGCGGGTTTTAAGGTAGTATCGCACGAAGATATTTTATTTCGCATGGTTGAGAATCTACTCCATAACAGTAGAAATGAATTTGTATCCATACGAAGAGAAGATGGTGAATTTGCAGGAGAAATTACGGTCGATGCACGAAAAACAAACGATGCGACTACACTAGAAGTAATAGACAACGGACGAGGTATAGAAAATTACTTACGAAAAATAGATTTAAAAACAGATGAACCAGAGATTCCACTCCGGGCGATAACAGAAAAACGACTAGAAGCCATAGCAAATGGCAGGATCGGAGAAGGCATGAACGGAAACGGATTGGTCATAGTCGGAAGCCTTGCAGCGCTCAGTGGCGCAGAGGCATTCATCCGAAATCCTCGTTTCAACCCCGGAAGAGGCGCTATTATAAAAATCCGCTTCCCCAATGCCGCCTAGGACTCAGGTATTTTTCACCAAATCTATTCGCAAGCTTATATCGATGTCTATGATAAAATAGCGCTATGAGCAAGTATAAAGAGTTTTACGAGGATATGATTTCTTCTCACGAGGATCTTTTTGATAAGTTCAAAACCATTCACGACAAATACGACCTGAGTCCTGAAAAAAATCAGGAAGAATTTAACATAATCGGCCAGGATATTCTCCAGCTAATACGCAGATATGAGAACATGCTATGTGGAAAATCAGAAAGCGGAAAATATGGAAAGTTTTCGAGCAAACTCTCTGAAAAATTCTGGGAACTTATCCGGAGTAACTTTCCGAAAATCGATATGGTAGGTCAGTTCATATGAAAAATATCTTTAAAATAATCCAGCTCTCCCGTCCGCTCCATAAGTATGTTTACATCCTCGCTATACTTATTTTACTATCTTCATCTACTGCGCTTGTTGCCCCTATACTCTCCAAATTCATCGTAGACCAAATAATCCTTAAACTACAAAACCAAGGTGGAGATCTAAATCAACTCACCCTCTTAGTACTCTTAGCATTTGGTATGAATTTTCTTAACTTAGGCATTTCTACCATTTCTGACCGACTTGGAGACCACCTATCAGGAGCTTTACGAAAATTCCTCACCGAAAAATTTTACGATAAGATTTTTACTCTTCCTCAGAGCTATTTCGATTCAGAAATATCTGGAAAAATCATGAATCAACTCTTCCGTGGTATTTCAACGATTCATAATTTTATAAATACAGCGACAAACTTCATCCTCCCTACTTTTCTTCAAAGTTTATTCATCATAGGAGTTTTGACCTATTATGATAAATGGATCGGATTTTTTACCTTTATCCTCTTCCCTATTTATCTCACACTTTCTTATTATTCGACAAAACGCTGGGGAGCTGAAGAGGTAAAGAAAAATAAAATTGAAGATTATACGCGCGGTCGCATGCAGCAAGTTATCGCAAACATGAGTCTCGTCAAAGGATTTGGGAATGAAAAAAATGAGTATGATATGGTTTCGAAAAACTTATCTGAAATAAATGTTATATATGCGAAGCAAAGCCAAACATTTCACATCTTTGACTTCGCCAGAGGTCTTTCTCTTCACATCATATTATTCGCGATTAACATCGTAGTTTTTTATAATACGTTTCTAGGAAAACTTTCAATCGGAGAAATGGTCCTCATACTCCAGCTCGTCGGACAAGCAAGAATTCCACTTTTTGCCATGTCATATATGCTTACCCAAATCCAAATGGCTGAAAGTGGAGCGAAAGAATATCTCGAACTCCTCGACCTCCCGTCGAAAGAAGATTATAAGAAAAAAATTGTAGCGGCAAAACTAAAAAATCCAACCATAGAATTTAAAACAGTATCATTTAATTATGAGAGCTCAAATACGGTATTAAATGACGTATCATTTAAGATAAATTCACGAGAGAAGCTCGCTCTTGTAGGCCACAGTGGTGCCGGAAAATCCACTATCGTAAACCTGATTTTAAAGTTTTACGAACCTATGGGAGGAAAAATACTCTTGAGCGGAAAAGATTATGCGGTACTCGATCATGCATCGGTTCGAAATAATATCGCGCTTGTTTTCCAAGAAAATGAACTTTTCTCCTCAACCATTAAAGAGAATGTAGCATACGGAAAACCACATGCTACCGATAAAGAAATCATTGAAGCTCTGAAGTTAGCCAATGCGTTCGACTTCGTAGATAAACTACCGAAAAAAATGGAGAGCGAGATCGGAGAACGCGGAGTAAGACTCTCAGGAGGACAAAAACAAAGAATTCAAATAGCCCGAGCAATCCTAAAAAATTCACCGATCCTCATCCTAGATGAAGCAACCAGCTCGCTCGATGCTAAATCTGAAAAAGAAGTCCAGGACGCACTAGAAAACCTTATGAAAAATAAACTAGTAATTATAATAGCTCATAGGTTTTCTACTATTCAGAACGTAGACAAAATATTAGTTATCGACAATGGAGTTGTCGTGGACAGTGGAAGTCCAAAGGAGCTCTCAACACGAAAAGGAATTTACAAAGATTTACTCACGTATCAAGTAGATGGAAACAAAAAACTACTCGAGTCCTTCGACTTGTATTAAATGAGAAATTTCCTCTGGAACGCGGTCTTGCCACATCTTCTTCTCCCGCATTAATTCTCTTATCTGTGTCCCCTCCCAAATATCTCTCTGATAATTTCCGATAACTACAAACGGCATTCTTGCGTTCTCGAAGATACCTCTCACCCAGTCATTATTCCCTATTCCGACATCAAACCTCCCTACTTTCTTTTTAAGTGCCTCAAACCATTCATCATCGTCTGGCATATCAGGAATATCTATAATCTTTGGTATACGACTTTCCAACCCCGTCTTTTGGATATATTGAGAGATCATGTTCCGACGAGTAGTGATCAGGAATGGATTGTCATCATCTATCGTATCGCTACTACCAACTCCAATAATGAGTGTATCTGCGACCTCGAGAGCTTTTCCAAGTAGATATGCGTGTCCTTTGTGGAATGGCTGAAATCTTCCGATAACAAGTCCTGTTTTATACCGCATGCGGATTAAATCTTTTTGACATAATACTGATCACCAAAATCGACGACGTCATACCCCATTTCATTAATCTTTCTTCGAATCTGATCCGCACGGTCAAAACTTTTCCCTTTCCGCAAGCTGTCGCGTTCGTGAGAAAGCATAACTACTTCTTTTTCGATGGGACTCAAATCACCATAGGGATCCAGTGGTATGTTTTTTTCAAATAGTTGCATACCATTCTTTCTAAACTCCAAGCCAAGTATTTCATCCGCTTTGGTAAGCAGAAACATCACATCATACGGATCACCATCCCGTTCCTTCAAGGCACGATGTAACACAGCGATGGCTTTCGGAGTATTCAGATCTTCATATATCGCATCTTCAAATTCGACCAGCCACGACATCATTTTTTTCGATGGCTCCTTATTTAACTGGACGCTGGGGTTTTCACCAAAAATTCCTGCTTTTTCATATAAGACATTCAGTCCTTGTACTGCCCCATCAAGTGCTTCCCAGGTAAAATTCATTTCCTGTCGGTAATGGGTTTGCAGATAAAGATATCGAAGCGCCATCGGATTGTATTTTTTTTCTATCATATCTTGTACGGTAAAAATATTGCCAATGCTCTTGCTCATTTTTTGACTCTCAACCATAAGAAAATTATGATGAACCCAAAACTTCACGAATTCTCTTCCACTCGCTGCTTCTGACTGAGCGATCTCATTTGTATGATGCACGGGAATATGATCTATACCACCGGTATGAATATCAAATGTCGCACCAAGTTCACGCATCGACATCGCGCTACACTCGATATGCCATCCTGGAAAACCCACTCCCCATGGACTCTCCCACTCCATTTGCCGCTTCTCGCCTTTAGGAGAAAATTTCCAAAGAGCAAAATCTGTCGGATTTATCTTTTCCCCCATATCCACTCGCGCACCCGCTCTTAACTCCTCTGGATCCTGACCAGACAGCTTGGAATAATTTGGAAACTGAGATGCATCAAAATAAACACCATCTGAAGTTATGTAGGTAACTCCTTTTTCTTCCAAAATTTTTATAAGATCTATTTGATCTTCTATGCGCTCTGTAGCTCGCACCAAAACATCAGGCAACTGTATATCTAAAAGCTTTAATGAGTCGATAAATTGCTCTTCAAATCTACGCGCCACATCCCATACGCTACCTCCAAACTTCCGTGCCCCTTTTTCCATTTTGTCCTCACCAGTATCTCCATCAGAAACGAGATGTCCAACATCGGTAATGTTCATAACGTGTTTTACTGTGTATCCATGATATTTCAGTGTGCGAACGAGAATATCATCGCCTACATACCGACGCATATGTCCGATATGCTGAAAATCATATACAGTGGGACCACAGGAATACATACCAACCAGAGGCGGATCTATCGGCTCAAACTCTTCTATCTTTCGAGTTAACGTATTGTATAGTTTTAACATGATCATCCTGATACACCTCTAAATTTCTCTGCTGACTGTTGGGCTTGAGTTACTGCAAGAGGTTTTTTCTTCTCATCTTTTTTCTGTTTTTCCTGCAAATCCTGCATTTTCTCCCGTTCTACTTTTTCTGCCGGACGCTCTTCTTGCTGTTTTACCGGATTGGTCAATTGCTGATAGTACTGCCCATGTAGTTGGTTACGAAGGTTTGCAAGCTTCTGGGCTTCTTCTGCTTTTTTCTGTGCATCCATGGAGGGCTGTGCTTCTTCAGGATTCTGGGGACTTGCTGCTGGTTTTGCATCACTCTTTCCATACAGATGCGCTACTATGGATTTCGATTCGTCGGTTTTTTTAGCTGGCGCCGGCTTTTCAGCCTTAGTCTGCTTATTTTCGTCAATATCTACGTGCTCAAATCCACCCTGCTTTGCAGCGGTTTTCGCCAAATCAGCCGGAGTTTTTACGACAGTCTTCACCGTTTGGTTGCCGAGGGTTCCCAGTTGCTTTCCGACATCACTAATCAATGATCCAAGTTTACTCATGCTCGTATTATACCATTAAGAAGATTTAGTAATCGCTTCTGCCTTCCATCGCGCGATGCAGTGTCATTTCATCTGCATATTCCAGATCAGCCCCGATAGGAAGCCCCCGCCCAATCCTCGTAATTTTTAACTTTGAATTTTGAACTCTTAACTGTTTTGTTATATACATCGCTGTCCCCTCTCCCTCCATAGTCGGATTGGTGGCCAAAATTATTTCAGTAATTTCTGATTCAGGATCATGTACTCGCTTTAAAAGCTGAGCAATATAGATCTCATCAGGACCAATATTATTCAACGGAT
Organism: Candidatus Levybacteria bacterium GW2011_GWA1_37_16; assembly: GCA_943354875.1. Classification (GTDB taxonomy): domain Bacteria; phylum Patescibacteriota; class Microgenomatia; order Levybacterales; family UBA12049; genus CALRDJ01. Next base: position 6,374 of record CALRDJ010000037.1, read on the forward strand.
CGATCTTCCCATGCAAAACATGATAGAGCCCTTTATATCGTCCACCTTTTTCTAAAGCGAGAACATCAAGCGGCTGCTCAACCACACAAACAACCGAACGATCACGCTTCTCATCAGTACAAACAGAGCAAGGATTTGTTTCACCTATGGTAAAACAAATTGAACACAGAACCGTATTTTTCTTTAAATTCTGCAGTGCGAGAGCAAAACTGTCTAAATCAAACTGCGGCACATGGAGCAAATAAAACGTGAGTCGTTGTGCGGTTTTCGGACCCACACCAGGAAGGCGCTCAAATGAATCCATGACATCCTGAATAGCTTTGGGAATTTTCATAATTTCAGTATTGTCATCCTGGAAAGAACGAAGTGACTGATAGGATCTTGGGATTCTATCGCTCCGCTCCAGAATGACATTAGGATTTGAGTTGCGTAGCTATCATACCTGAAATAGAAATAATTTCAAGCTTTTCAAATCGCTTTTCAGACGGCACGAACACGGTATCAGAAACAAATATTTTCTCTGCTTTACTGCTTTGTAAAATCTGAGGAGCTTTGTCAGAAAAAATAGCATGAGATGCAAGTACATACATCTCCTCTACCCCATTTTTCGCCAAAAGCTCACATGCTGCGTCTATCGTTCCTCCGGATGAGATCATATCATCTACGATAAAAGCGCGCTTGGCTAATACTCCCTGTACTTCATCAGATGTCACAGAGCCAGTACTTAAATCTCTATTTTTTACTATGGTCGCCCATGACATATTCTCAACTAATTTGGATAGAATCTCAATTCTTCTGATCCCACCCATGTCTGGAGAAACTAACACACAATCTGTCGTAGTCTGTAGTCCACTGTCTGATTGCAATTTTTTTATTTTTTCTGCAAACAATGGCAATACCGATAGATGAGTTATAGGAACTGAAAACTCTTCAGGAATTTTTATGGAATGCAGATCTAGGGCTATAACCTTCGTAACACCCACTGCTTGCAATGCCGTAATTACCACATCAAGCGAAACCGCTTCTCCACTTCGAAATATATGATCCTGACGCTGATATCCTAAGTATGGAATTACTACCGTAACTGACCTGGCACCACTACGCTTGGCTGCGTCAACTATAAAAAACAGCTCCATATAATTATATCGACCGGCATTGAAGTAGGCTGCACTACCACAACATCTTGATCAACCACATTCTTTTCCACCCGGACACGCCGTTCTCCATCGGGAAATACATGTATCTCAAGTGGTGAAACAGAAATATTCAGCTGAAGTGCTATATTTTCTGCGAGTGGTTTATTTGCGCTACCAGAAAGAAGTATCATGCGTATTTATTGTACTATCTGAGGGATATTGAAACAAGACTGGAGTTTAGAGAATAAGTCCTTCGCTGATGGATTCTCCGGTATGGATACGGCGGATAGCTTCTGCGATAAGAGGCGCTACGGAAACTACTTTAATCTTTGGATTACTGACCACTTCGTCTCGAAGATCTATCGTGTCAGTAACATAAATGGTGTCAATTGGCGCATTGGTAATTTTCTCCATGGCTTTTCCTGAAAAAATTCCATGAGTAACTGCTGCCATAATACTTTTCGCACCACGACTCTTCAGTAAATTTACTGCATTAACCAACGTACCTCCGCCATCGATCATATCATCGATAATAAGAACATTCTTCCCCTCTACGTCTCCAATCATAGCAAATGCCTCTGATTGATTGTTTACATGCACGTCTCGCTCTTTATATACGATAGCAATTCCCTGTGCATCCAAAAGTCTTGCATATGCAGTGGCGCGAGTCATACCACCCTTATCGGGAGATGCGATCACAAGATCCTTTATATGTAACTTCTTCAAGATGGGAACAAGAGAATAACTCGCATATACATTATCCCACGGTCGATTTATAAATCCCTCAGACTGCTCTGAGTGGATATCAACGGTAAGAATTTGATCCGCACCTGCACGCTCTATCATATTGGACACAATTCCTGCACTAATAGGAACCCTGGACATTTCCTTTCGATCTTGCCTGGAGTAACCAAAGTAAGGAATAACTGCGATAATTTCGTTGGCTGATGCGCGCTTAGCAGCGTCAATCATAAGAATAAGCTGCATGAAGTTATCATTTACCGGCGTAGAGGTAGATTGGATTATAAATACATGCTTTCGGCGAACATTTTCACCAAGCTTTACACGAATTTCTCCGTCTGAGAAAATGCTTATGGGGTTATCTATGTCTTTTTTTAGGATCTTACCAATTTCTATCGCGAGTTTTTCGTTCGCAGTACCTGATAGGAGAACATAATCTCTCATACCAACTGGATATGCTCTAGACTTGGACGACGGCATGGAGCTATTGTAGCAGGTTATCCTGCGAAATCAACCCCTTACTGACCCAAAAGACCTCCAAGACCACCACCCATCTGCTGAAGTTTCTTCGCTGCTACTTCTTGAGATTTTTTTATAGCTTCATTTACCGCTTCTTTTATATCGCTATCAGATCGACCATTCGAATCTATAGAATGAATCTTTTGATCTCCTGAAATACGTATCGTAACACCGCTTTTTTCTACTTCTATTTGCTCAGCTGCGAGTTCACGCTGAATTATCATCGCCTGATCACGCATTTTTTTCAAATCACCAATTTGTTTAAATGGATTAACCATATAGTTTATTCACCACCTTTCAAGGCCACTGAAACTGTCATCTTCCTACCTGATATCTCAGAAGCTTTAGCTTCTATTAACTCATGGACTTTCGATTCTGTCAATTTATCTCTATGAAATGGGTATCCTGCTTCCAAAACCAAAGCATCTGCGCTCTGCTCTTTAACGACACATCCACGCAACACCCCCGCCACAGAAAAATTTTCTTTTTTTACTTCTGCTATAAGTTTTTCTAGAAATGGAGAGTCTGACTTAACAAATATCGCTTTTTCTGCCTGCTCAGCTACAACTGGCTCACTTTTCTTCTTCTCAACCGCCCTCTTTACACCTTCACCTTTGTCCTCTTCTGCTCCCCATTCTATCACTACCATTTCGAGTGGCAGTTGACCGATGGGAGCATACTTCATGTCTTGGTATGCCTGAGAAAGAAGCTGTACTAGCTTTTTAATAGTTACTATGCCCAGCGATGGATACACAGTCCCTCCATTTACTGGCAGAACACCTACTTCTTTCAAGAGCATGTCGTGTAACGCACTAAACAACTGATCCATAAAATGTCGCAGGTCAATTCCCTGATCTACTAATTTTTGTATTAACCCTAATCCTTCCGATGTTTTCTTCTCATGCAAAAGAGTGATAAACTCTCGTACTAAATTTCCGATGCTGGTCGATTTATATTGTTTTTCTACGTCTTCGCTCGTGATGTGCTTACTGCTCGAAACTGCGACAATTTCTTCTAAAATCTTTGCTGCGTCACGAAAACTACCATCTGCAAAACGCGAAATCATAGATAACGCTGTTTTTTCAATTTCAAATTTTTCTCCTTTTGCGATTCTCTCCAAAGAGTGAGTCAACTCTTCGTCTGTCGCACGAGTAAACTGCACCTGAAAACAACGTGACATAATCGTCTCAGGAACCTTATGGCGCTCCGTAGTGCAGAGTATAAAAATGACATGAGCCGGTGGCTCCTCAAGCGTTTTAAGAAGCGCATTAAATGCTTCAGTCGTAAGCATGTGAACTTCATCGATGATATACACTTTTTTTTGTGCTGAAACAGGAGATAGGCGGACTTTCTCGCGTAAATCCCGTATCTCATCTATTCCACGATGAGATGCGCCATCAATTTCTATAACATCCAGATTATTTCCATGAGTTACGGAGATACATTGATCACAAGTATTACAGGGAATAGCGCTTCCTTTTTTCTTTTTTTCACAGTTAAGAATTTTTGCTACTATTCGAGCTGTAGAGGTTTTTCCCAAACCCTTCGGACCGGTAAATAAAAATGCATGAGGAGTAGAATCTTTCGAAAGCACCGCTGAAAGCGTTGTTCGGATAGATTCACTATCTAACTCCTCTAGTGTTTGAGGACGATACGTACGATAATAAACCATAATAAGTACCAATCAACTAATTTCCAATTACAAATTATCCAATTCTTTGTTGATTAGTTGATTTGATATTTGAAATTTGAAATTGGATATTTTAATGGTGTATTCCCAAGAGGTGGTTCATGCTATGCATGACTAACTCTTCTATTTTGTCGTCCACGAGTACATCATCTTCTGATGCTTCCTTAATAACTTGTGGATATGATAAAATAATATCACCGAGACGTAGAATATCACTCGGAAGATTGGTCGATTCACCCTCCCCTAAAGGAAACGACAAAACATTTGTAGTACGATCCTCACCTTTATATTTTTTATATAAGGCACGCATTTTTCTATCACCTACTACAGCAATAGAAACTTCTGCAGGACCGATAATTCCCTGCTCTTTTAAGATTTTTTCTACAGAAGATTTAATACGCCGGCGGTTTAACTTATAACGACTTTCTATAAACATCAAGATGTTAATTTCAGACATAAGCTTACCAACTACGCTTGGCTGCTCTTCGAGCATCTTCTTTTTTCTGTTTTTTGGCCAATGAAGGTTTTAGATGAAACTGTCGACGTTTTGCTTCCGGTACTATTCCGGCGTCTACGACTTTTCTTATAAACTTTCGGATAACTGAATCATCACTATCCCCTGGCATTTTCTTAACAACTACCATAAATAATAAACACCCCCTCAAAACCTCTATAGCACCAAAGCTATTTAGGTCTCTCTATTCTACTCCAAAGTCTTACCTGTGTAAAGGCTATGAGGACTATAATGCGGCCGCTTTAGCGTATGGACCCATAACGTGAATATGAAGATGATCTACCGCCTGAGCGCCCCCACCATTCATAACGATACGAAAACCACCAGTATCGAGATTTTTATCCTTTGCTACTTTTTGCACTGCTTCAAACAATTTAGCAAAAAGCAAATGATCCTCTACGGCCATGGTCTCGGTCACGTGCACGCGTGGTATGACCAGCATGTGAACAGGCTTAAGTGGCGCGATGTCGTCAAAAATTAGTACATCATCATCCTGATAAACAAATTCTTTCGGAATCTCTCCATTTGCGATTTTACAAAAAATACAATCCTGCATAAATTTCTAATTTTCAGTTTTCAATTTTCAATGAAATCTCAATGTTTTAAATTTTAATTTTTAAACATTCATTTCAAATTTCGAATTTCAAATTAAAAATTAGGCCTGTTTTAGTACTTCAATTATTTGATTTAAAGACAAGCTAGATGGGCGCATTTTTGGATTTTTTACAGAACCATTCAAAAGCATTTTCTTCGAAACATGCAAGTACCACGTGGCGTCAGGATCTATTTTTTTTAGTTTTTCATATGCCAAGGTGAGATCGATCTGTAACTCTTCCTGTGTAGGCGGTTTTGCTTTTATCCGGACATACCCTTTTCTCGGATCTCGACGAACTACTAGCATATATCCCATTTTTTGAGAAAGCTTAACCACCGAGTCATTAATTGTCTCAAATCCTATGGCTCTTCCATACTTTGTCGAAAAAGGTATACCGCTGTCAGCTATTTCTTTTTCTGCCCATATACGATTCTGAAACTGATGCAAAAGAGCATCCAAGCACGACATAATAAATTCTACATAATATGCGTCATCATCTGGTTTTTGGAGTTTTAATCCATCGAGAACACCCAGGATCGAAAACTCATGATAATCAGCAGTTGGATCTGCCCAAAACACTTCCTTAAAGTGATCTGCATCCACGACTATTTTAACAATTCTGTCTATCGCTTCTTTTTTATCTTT
>CALRDJ010000038.1 GCA_943354875.1 Candidatus Levybacteria bacterium GW2011_GWA1_37_16
CTGTTCCAGATCCGTAATATCTACACCAGTACTCGTACTAATATTCTCAAAAGAATGATCATTTAAAAGCTCTGTTATGCGTGATCCGACGAGCCCTGAAAGTCCTGTTCCTAAAATATTCATAGTGTAGGATATTGCTTCTTGAAGTACGCTTGATAATCAGTTGTTTCTATAATCTTTTTCCACCATGACTCATTATTTTGAAACCAAGTTACTGTTTTTACTAATGCATCTTCGAATTTATATTCTGGATCCCATCCCAAATCATTTCGGAGCTTACTACTGTCGATAGCATATCTTCTATCATGTCCTGGCCTGTCTGTCACATATTCGATACTACTTTCATCTTTTCCAAGTATTTGAAGTAGCAACTGTATAACATCAATATTTTTTCGTTCATCTTCGGTAGAAATGTTATACACCTCACCTATTTTTCCTTTATGTAAAGTGGCATCGACTGCGCTACAATGATCTTTCGTATAAATCCATTCCCTAACCTGATTACCATCACCATATACTGGTACTTTTTTTCCAGTCAAAAGATTCGTGATCGCCAATGGAATAAACTTCTCAGGGTAATGATAAGGACCGAAGAAATTACATGAATGAGTCACAATAACTGGCACATCGTACGTCACATGATATGCACGACAAAGAAGATCTCCTCCAGCTTTCGATGCTGCATAGGGACTATTTGGTTCAAAAGGTGACTCTTCAGTAAATTTACCATCTTCAATGCTTCCAAATACTTCATCTGTCGAAATCTGAACCATTTTTTTCACCTTATTTTTCCTTACTGCCTCCAAAAGTGTCTGAGTACCCATCACGTCAGTACGAACAAAATCCAGCGGTGCGAGAATCGACCTGTCTACGTGTGTTTCGGCTGCATAATTTACTATGACGTCAACATCCACAGTTAAAGAATTAATAAGCGTCGCATCGCAGATATCTCCCTCTACAAATCTGTATCTACTATTTCCCTCTAAGTCCTTCAGATTGTCCAGATTTCCTGAATAAGTAAGCTTATCCAAATTAATCACTGAGTAGTCTGGATATTTTTCTAAAATATGGTGGATAAAATTGGAGCCCATAAATCCTGCTCCACCTGTTATAAGTAACTTCATAATTTTTTTTCTCTCCGCAATCTATCTATATAGAGAATACCTGCTACTGCTGCTCCATTGCAAATCTCTCCTGTTTCTATTTTTTTAACAGCATCAGAAAGTGGCATTTTTATAAGCTCTATTTCTTCATCTTCCTCCAACTGCGCCTTACCAAATTCTAAATCTGTAGCTAAAAATAAGTACTCAGTCGTTTTTATACCGCTCCCAAAGGGGTGTAACTTTAGAAACAATTCCAACTTTCCTGCCGTAATTCCTGATTCTTCTAAAAGCTCTCGCTTGGCTCCAGCCAATGCGCTTTCCCCCTCATTCATAAGCCCAGCAACCGTTTCAAGCATTACTTTCTTATGTAAATAGCGATACTGTAGTAAAAAATATAATTCATAGGTCGGCGTAAGAGGAAAAACCAATACGGAGGGAATCCGATAGACATTTGTATGGGTATGAATTTTCCCGTTTGGTATTTTTACCTTTGCGCGCTTTACATCAATGATACCGGTGGACAGAAGTTTTTTTTCTGAAATTACCTGGGAATGACTCATTTTTTAGTTGCCCAGAAGCTACTGGCCTGGAAGAGACTATCAAAAGTACCAGCATCACTCCAAAATCCTTTCAATTCTTCGCTTTTTAGTTTTCCTTCTTGAAGATAAAAATCTGCCACCTGGGTAATCTCCAGCTCTCCGCGTCCTGCCCAATCAGGATCACATTTACGAATCTGGTTAAATACATTCCTATCGAAAAGATATAAGCCTGTTATAGCCTGATTCGATAAGCCATCTTTCGGTTTTTCTATTATTTTTACTACCGTTTTTTTATCAACAGGATCTAGATATGCTACTCCAAACCGCTTTGGATCGTCCACTTCTTTCAAGAAAATGACACTTCCTTCTATAAAAGAGGAAACAGCGCTACTTATGTCTGCGTCAGTCGTATTATCTCCTAAAATAACTGCTATAGCGTCGTTGTCTGCAAAATCTTCAGCCAGAGCAAGTGCATCTGCTATGCCTCCATCAGGCTTCTCCTGATATGCATATTCCAAGTGAGAAACACCGAGTTCTTTGCCGTTTTTTAAAACGCCTAGAAAATCTCCTACATGAGGACCACTGGTAACGATAAGAATCTCAGTAATCCCTGCATTCACGAGTGTTTGAATAGGATAAAAAATCATGGGCTTGTTATACACAGGAAGGAGATGCTTGTTCGTCACATGCGTCAGGGGATATAATCTTGTTCCAAGTCCTCCGGCTAAAATTACACCTTTCATATTATATGAATCCTCCTTTTAATACGAGCAAAACTAGTGCCATACCGAGACTTCCAACTAGAACATATTCTACCACAACTTTCGGAGAATTATCATGATGAAGATGATGATGAAGTATGCCAAAGAGCACATAAAATACCGTTATCATAACAATGATAAAAAACTGTAACGATTTATCATATGATGCAGACAAAGCTAAAACTATGCCTACGATAAGAACTAAAAATAAGGATATATAGTATCCTTTATTCTTTGGAAAACATGACATCATAGTATATGCCCCCGTTGTAGTATCCAAATAAATGCTCCGATGAGCGACAAGAACAAAATATGATCTAGGTTGTGACTAATAAGTCGAACTACCTTCTTTCGCTCTATCACTATCATATCGATAAACAAAGTCAAAATAAATACTATAAGAATAAAGAGCGTAGTGTCTTTTAGAGATACAGAGTTAGTTAAAAGAGGTTGTGAAGTAATAGCACCAATTATATTTCCCGACCCGCTCCCCACTTGTCCTGCAAATGCCTGCTGAATCAATGGTCTATTCTGAGCTACCGGCAGGCTCTTGTTTCCAAGCATCTCTACTACTAAAATTGTGTCTTCCCCGTTTAGCGTTCCCTGTTCTATAGCAAATCCTATATCTTCGTAGTTACCCGACAACATATTTTCTCGGTGAGTAGGGCTTTCCATCCACGCCTTTACCACATCATCAGTACTCGTAAATCCCCGAGCCAAATTCTCGCCTGCATACGTATATTCATATCCCGTTGCCTTTATGAAAACCCACGGCGTGGTCCCATCTGGTGCGTTATGTGCCCAAAAGTTTTTCGAAAACATGTAATTCGCTTTTTCAGAAGCTGCTTTCGCCAGTTCCGTATTCATCTTAAGCGGAGATAGGCCTTTTTCGGCGCGCTTCTTATTCGTAGCGTCTAGTAATTTCTGAGAAGTTATATCGACTGAGGTTCCTAGAATCTGAGGAAAACTCTGCACCCATGTCGGCAATGTCACCGTAATAGAAAGTACGAGGATCAAAAACGATAAAAGCACGGAGTGGTGAAGAATTTTCGCCCGGTAATTATTTGACGGACGAGGGAGGAAAATATGGTGCAGTTGATCCATCATAACGCTCATATTAGCATAATGGATTTAAGATGAACTTACAACCGATGGAGTCGTCCTGAGCGAGCACAGTGAGCGAAGGGATCTCATGCTTTTTTTCCATTTACCGGAACTCCCAAAGAATAACCTAAGGCATTTCCGATAGAAAAACCGACTCTAATACCCGTAAACGATCCCGGCCCTTCGCGTACTTCGATTTCATCAATATCTTTCAAGCTCAGTGTATTTTCTTTCAGTAGTTGATCTAGTAAAGGCAAAACCATTTGTGGCCTGTCTCGCCCTACCTTTGCTTTTTTTTCAAACTGCTTTCCGTTCATGATGAGTGCGACAGTAATCTCCTCATTACTCGTAGTATCGATAAAAATAATATTCATATTACTCGTCTATCATGCTGAACTTGATTCAGCATCCCTGCCTTGCCGGCAGGCAGGTCCCTGTGTCGAGACAGAAGTAGATCCTGAAATAAATTCAGGATGACAACTGAATTGCTCCTTCCCGTACTATTTTCCATGGACTCATAGAGCAATCAATTACTGTCGATGCCTGCTTTAGATTACATTTCCCAGGCACTACGAAATCTACGATCTTCAAAAGCTCTGGATCTAAGTCTTCAAGACTATACGGAGTAGGTTTTCCTGAGAAATTGGCTGACGGACCCAATATCCCTACGCCAACGCCTTTAATCAACTCCAATGTGACGGAATGATTTGGAATTCTTAGTCCAACCGTATCCCCGCCCCCCGTAATTCTTTTGGAGGTTTCGTTTTTACTCTTAAGTAGTATAGTCAATGCTCCTGGCCAATATTTTTTAATTAATTTCTCCTCGACATCTTCAGGAATATCTATGACATAGCGTTTTGCCATTTCCAGTGAATCAATGAGGATAGACATCGCTTTCGTTTCTGGTCTCCGACGAAGAGAAAATAATCGCTTTATAGAATCATCATTATCAGCGCGACACCCAATCCCATATGCGGTGTCTGTGGGGAAAATTACTACCCCGCCCTGCTTCAAAATCTCAATTGCTTGTTCCATATGAATCAATCCTTAGAGTATGACTCTCATCTGCATTCTGACCAAGTTTTATCTCAATCCTTTTTTCTGGCAATAGTGCTCCTAACTTTTCCGCCCATTCTATAACAACCACTGCATTTTTATCCTGCAATATTTCCCCCAAGCCAATCCCTTCTAATTCTTTTTCTGTTTCGGTTCTGTATAAATCAATGTGATAAAAACATATAATTTTGTCATTCTGGAGGTCGCCCTGGCGACCGATAGAATCTTTCTTTTGAGATCCTATCGAAGTCGTTGCTTCTCCAGGATGACTTCTCGACTTCGCTTGTGCTTCGCTCGAAGAATATCCAATATTATATTTCCTCACGATTATAAATGTCGGAGAGATAATTCTTTGCGACAAACCAAGTCCCTGCGCTAAACCCTGAGTAAACATCGTCTTACCGCTTCCCAAATCTCCATAAAGACATATGATATCTCCAGCTGTTAATTTTTGCGCAAATTCATAACCAATTTTTTTCGTTGCCAGAGCATCATTTGTAATAAATTCTTCACTCATATAAATAGCCTGTCTCCTCGCTTATACATCCGAAAAACTAGTATACCACAGCCTGCCAGAAGCAATAAACCGATACCCATCAAAACCTTCCCAGTATTATCACCATAACTTCCAAGCACTTCGACAGTCGGAGATGGTGCTTCTGGCGTAATTGTGGCGGAATTAGTTGCCTGACCCAACACGACAGAGATAGAAACACTGGGCGTAGCGGTGAGGGTGGGTTTAAGCGATGGCGTGGGAGTAGGAGTGTTACTTGGTGTGGGAGTTGGTGTCTTAATAGGGGTCGGCGTATTAGTGGGAGGACTTGCAGTGGGAGTAGGAGTCGCAGGAGCCAGTGTAGGTGTAGATGTGGGAATAGCTATGGCGACAGTAACTGCACTTGCATTCGCCTCTGATGTAGTCGTACCACCACCGCTAGTATATCTTCGAATTCTCATTTTATAAGTTCCAGCACCATCGTAATCACCGCTACTCGGACTTCCAAATCTTCCCTGCATCGTACCACTCCAAAATGTCCCGCTGACGATTGTAATCGGCAAATATTGCGTGTATGTAGAGCTCCCGTACCAGTCAGAGCCATTGTATGTTTCTCCAAAATAATTGGACGTCTGATCTTTAAAAAGATCTATTCGTAAATAATTAGTACCTGTTGTGGCGCCAGATACAGAGGCCGTAATCGTAAAAGATTCTGATGTAATTGAAGAGGGGACATTACTTATAGTTATTGTTACAGCATATACCCTTTGCGGAGATACTATTAAGAAGAAGAAAGATGCTAGTAAAAGCTTAAAAATCAGAACGCCTGGCAAAAGCATTCTTTTCATATTTTATTAATTATTTATTAAAAATACACATGAAGATAAAAAGTATCTATACCGCTATTATGACGCAATCGTACATATGGTAAACGACAATTATATCCTGCATAACTACCTCTATACAGAGTACCAGATTGTACAGCTTTAACCTCTAAGGAAGATCCTTTTATGTCTAACCCATTATGGAAATTATAAATTTGTGAAACCCACGTATTTCTTGTCGCCCATGTAGAACCATAGCCTTGAAACATTTCAATTGGTCCACTTATTGGCCAACTCCAATTTCCAGAAGGGTTGAAAGAATCCCCATCACTACTTCCGCAACTGGATCCAGAACAGTTATTCGACTCAATCCCTTTTAAGTAACTAAAAGGATTTTCTGTGGCTCCATTTTTACTCACCATAAAATGAACATGACCACCGCTTGAATTACAAGAGGCGCTTGGAATAATAGATGCTATTCGTTGTCCTTCAGTAACCAAGCCGGCTTCTGTTTCAGATCCTCCACCAGATATAATCCCTTGAATTGCAGCAAACTCGGCTCGTGCCTTCGAAAGTAAATCTTGATATTTTTTCTCATCGTTTTTAGTTACTGCTAAAAGTGAGATTTTAGCAGATTTTTCGTTATCTAATTGTTTGGTATAACTTACTAATTGCGCTTTTAACTTTGCTATTTTATCTTTCTTTTGTTCAAATATTTCTTTTTGGTTTGCATAATCGTTTTTCGCTTGCTGTGTATCATAAATAAGCTGTTTATCATGTTGCTGGGCGATACGAAGATAATTGACTCGCTCTACGAAGTCTGACGCAGAACTAGAATAGAGCAAAACATGGAATGGCTGTACACTTCCCACTTCATAGGTAACCCTAATTCTATTTAAGAGTACTTTCGTCAATTGATCGAGACTATCCTGAAGTCCATCGATACGCTTACTCGTCGTGTCTATGTCCTCATTTATCTCTGCTATTTGATCGCGCGTCGCATTAATTCGCAATTGCGTTAACTTCATTTGACTATCCATTACTGCTATTTGAGATGACAAAGTTCTTTCCTGACCCTGAAGATCTGACACTTTTTTTTGTAACTCATTTATCTGACCCTGCAAACTATTTATCTCTTTCGAATTATCTGGCGTAGGGGTAGGACCCTGGGTAGGAGTAGGTGCTATGGTTGGTGTCGACGTAGGAGTATCAGTAATTGTTTCTGCAAATGACGGAAATGATGAGATCAAAACCAATATAAACATGACAAGAGGAATGAGAGTCAGTTTTTTAAGTATAGTAATCATACCTATTTTAGGTAGCGAAGCACTGCTAGGAAACTTGAAAATGCACCTAAGCATATAGCCAGCAGCAATTCACCACCAAGTAATATAAGTAAATATACTGGGGAAACAGGAAATACTGGAATGCCACGAAGAAATGCAGCCAGGAATGGACTTGCATACCAAAAGACTCCAGATGCGACAATCCATCCCAGTAGCGCTCCCGCCACACTATAAAATATTCCTTCAAAGATAAATGGCCACCTGATATACCAATATGTCGCACCAATTAACCGCATAATTTCTATCTCATCACGTTTTTGAGAAATCTTTATCCCGATAATCGTTCCGATAATGAAAACAGATACGAGAGAGAGAAGAATAATAAGACCGACTCCTATTTTCCGAAGTGCTCCGGTCCATGAAGTCAGAGTCGAAACGACATCTTTTTGGTAAATAACTTCCTGAACATAATTCGATTCTTTTAATTTTTCTGAAATAGGAGCTAAATCTTCTACTTTATGGGCAGAAACTTCAAGCGATGCGGGAAGTATGTCAGCAGTAACCAACTCGAGAAGAAGCGGATCGTTTTTGTTTTGCTCACGATAAATAGCAAGCGCTTCATCTTTAGACACGAATTTCGTCGATGAGACTTGCCCGCCCGATTCCAAATCTTCTTTCAGGGCGTCTATGTTCTCCTGCTTTGCCTCATCCTTAAAAAAGACAGTGACTTGAGGCTTGGTCTCAAAATAAGAAATTACTTTGGAGGAACCGACGATGACAAATGCAAATACACTCACGACAAAAAACGTGAGCAACATGATAAGAATAGCTGCAAAAGCCTGGTACGGAGAACGCCTTATATGATGCCATGTTGTCTTAAGATGAATCATATTTTCCTTTCTTCTCATCCCGAACGAGCTTTCCTTTTTCTAGCGCTATAACTCGCTTATGCATGTGGTCTACCACTTCGAGATTGTGGGTGGCCATAAGTATCGTCGTACCTTTCGCGTTTATATCAGAAAGAAGCTTTAGTATATCTTTTCCAGTTTTAGGATCCAGGTTTCCAGTCGGCTCATCTGCCAAAAGAATTTCTGGAGATAATACTAAAGCGCGAGCTATAGCAGCTCTTTGCAGCTCTCCACCCGAAAGTTGAATAGGAAATTTATCTCGATGAGCAGCTATACCCACCTGCTCCAGGACTAACTCAACCTGTTTTTTCGCCTCCAGAGCATTCACTCCGCGTACCTCAAGTGGCAAAACTGTATTTTCAAAAATCGTACGATCTGAAAGAAGCTTCAAGTCCTGGAAAATTACTCCCACCTTTTTTCGCAAATTGGGAAGCTTTTGATGCGGTAGTTTTACCACATCCCAATCACCCACTGTGATACTCCCTTTTGTCGGTAGTGAATCGCGAATTATGAGACGAAAAAGTGTAGTTTTTCCAGATCCTGTAGGTCCTATGATAAATACGAACTCACCCTTTTCTATCGTAAAGGTTACATCAGTAAGACCTGATCCCGTTCCATATAATTTGGAGACATTGTCCAGCTTTATCATAAGGCAGAAAATCTTTTAACCCTGAGCTTGCCGAACGGGTCAGGATTGATTATTCCAACACCTGTACTCGTCCTACATCCATGAGCCACCCAGCTTTTGTAGAGGCTTGCGTTTGTCCCCATACTTTAACCTTTTTACCCATATACTTAGAGAGATCTACGATAGATGAAGTCATATATACACTCTGACTAACTCCACCTGGACGAACCAAGTGAAATTGTCCTTCTCCATCGATACCACCTTCAGTTACGACTCCCTCTGTGGTATCTTTAAACGTCTTCATGTCATCTGATCCCTCTACAGTCCCTTTACTCGCTCCAGATCCTACGAGATTCCCAAGTGGCGAGGAAGATGAACCAGCTTTACTACCGGACAACATATACCCACTGCCGACACCAAGTACTGCGACGACGAAAAGAATTAGGAGAACAGATTTAGTGAATAACGGTTTACTCATATCTGACATACTATGTAACACTTCTGGATTTTCTGGCTCTGAAATAGGTGCCATTTCTTTTTCCATAGGACAGATTTACACTGAATCCAGTATTGCACAAAAAAAAACATTTGACAACTATTTCTTGTCATGCTGAGTGAAACAAAGGATCTTTTTGTTCTTCGAGTGAGCAAAGCGAATCGAGAAGCAATAGTTCTCGACAAGCTCGAACAATAAGATTCTTCACTCCGTTCAGAATGACATTAGGAGAGCTTCCGGAGTTCCGCTTCTATAAACCCATCGAGATCTCCACCCAGCACCGCATCTGGATTTCCAACTTCGTATTCAGTACGCAAATCTTTTACCATTTTATAGGGATGAAGCACATAGGAACGAATCTGATTCCCAAACCCTGGTGTTTTATACCCACCTTTCATAACTGCTTCCTGTTTTTTCCGCTCTTCTTCCTGTACCAGCCAGAGTTTTGCCCGTAATATCTTCATGGCGTACTCACGATTTTGCCCCTGGTACCGCTCGGCAGACGCAGTGACCACGATTCCACTTGGCGTATGTTTCAGTCGTACTGCTGTGGATACTTTATTTACGTTTTGCCCACCATGACCACCCGCACGGAAAAAATCCCATTCCAGATCGTCATCTTTTAGAACTATATCTTTATTCTCTTCGACTTGAGGCAAAACCTCGACCAATGCAAATGAGGTCTGACGCAGATTATCTGCGTTAAATGGTGATTGCCTGACGAGGCGATGCGTCCCTGCTTCAAATTTCAGAAATCCATAGACATATTGTCCCTCGACAGCTATCACGACACTCTTCATTCCTGCTTCTTCTCCCGGAGTTTCTTCAATCGTCTCAAACGACCACCCTTTCTTCTCGAAATATCTCGTATACATACGATAGAGCATCTCCGCCCAGTCCATAGCTTCGACTCCTCCTTGACCTGAGTGAATAGCCAGTATCGCACCGCCTTCATCATATGGACCTGAGAAATACAGAATCGTTTCGAGCTGATCTAGAAGCTTGGATGCCTCTACTTCGCTTCCTTCATCGATATACAGCTGTATCATCTCTACATCCTGAATTTCTTTTTGGAGCGTGGACATTTCCTTCATTTTTCCCGCAGCTTTTTGATGATCCTGCCAGAAATTTGGTTTTCCTGCCTCTGCTTCGAGCTCACGAATTTGCAGACGCTTTTTTTCGACATCTATCGCCTCCACCAATTTCGCATATCGTTCCTTTAATTCGTCCATATGTGCGTATTTTAACACACTAGCATCAATTATTTGATTTTACGTATCCAATTGCTATACTAGATGAATGATCCCACCAACAGAACGTTCAGGAAGCGGTCAACCTCCACCACCCGAAAAACCCGGAAAATATCCTCTTGATGTTCAAATAGTCCAACCAGACCTTATATATGAACAAGTTGTTCAGCATCGAAAATCTATAACTCCATCTACACAATCATGGGAAAAAGGATCCATAATAGGA
>CALRDJ010000039.1 GCA_943354875.1 Candidatus Levybacteria bacterium GW2011_GWA1_37_16
AAAAAATGCGGGAATCATAGTACGCGTAGCCGGACCTGTGGTAGACGTATACTTCGAAAACGACATTCCAGCAGTACATGAAGCGCTTACTATCGCGTTACCAAACAAAGAGGAGCTTGTACTTGAAGTCCAATTCTCCACCGGCGATCGAGAAGTAAAAACACTCGCATTCGGCACTACCGATGGTCTTTATCGTGGTATGCCAGTAGTCAGAACCAAAAAACCCATCCAAGTACCAGTCGGAAATAAAACTCTGGGAAGAATCTTCAATGTATTAGGAAACACTATCGATGGAAAGCCTTTTGATCGTAAAGGTGTAGAGTTAGACGCAATCCATAAATCACCACCACCTTTAGTAGACCAAGAAACTGAACCACACATTCTGGAAACCGGTATTAAAGTTGTCGATCTTATCGCTCCATTTACCAAGGGAGGAAAGATTGCCATCTTCGGAGGAGCCGGAGTCGGTAAAACTGTTATCGTCAAAGAACTTATCAGAAATATTGCCATGGAACATAAAGGCCACTCGGTATTTGCCGGAGTTGGAGAGCGCACTCGTGAAGGAACTGATTTATGGCTCGAAATGCTTGAAGCCAATGTTATGGACAAAACTGTCATGGTATATGGACAGATGAATGAACCGCCAGGAAACAGAGCTCGAGTAGCACTTACTGCACTTACTATGGCAGAATACTTCCGCGATAAGAAAAAGGAAGATGTACTGCTTTTTATCGACAATATTTTTCGCTTTGCCCAAGCAGGATCAGAAGTATCAGCACTTTTAGGACGTATGCCTTCAGCCGTCGGATATCAACCCACACTGGCCACAGAAATGGGATCTCTCCAGGAACGCATTACTTCCACTAAAAACGGCTCTATCACCTCTGTACAGGCCGTATATGTACCTGCAGATGACTATACCGATCCAGCACCAGTTGCCACGTTTGCTCACATGGATGGAACGATCACACTCGAACGCTCTATCGCAGAACAGGGTATCTATCCAGCCGTGGACCCACTTACCTCTTCATCACGCATATTAACCGAAACTATTGTCGGTAAGCAACACTATGAGGTTGCTCGCGGAGTACAGAAAGTATTACAGCGATATAAAGACCTTCAGGATATTATCGCAATTCTTGGCATGGACGAGCTATCAGATGAAGACAAGCTTGCCGTTACTAGAGCTAGAAAAATCCAACGTTTTTTAAGTCAGCCGATGTTCGTAGCAGAAGTCTTTACCGGTCAGCCAGGAAAATATGTAAAAACCGAAGACACGGTTCAAGGGTTCAAGGAAATTTTAGAGGGTAAACATGATAACCTTCCAGAGCAAGCATTCTATATGGTCGGCACTATCGACGAAGCAGTCAAAAACGGAAAGAAATAATCATGCTCCACATCACCGTCATAACTCCAGAAAAAAAACTATACGAGGAAGAGGCAGATGAACTCACAGTTCCGACTGTTTTAGGTGAAATTACTATTTTACCTCAGCACGTTCCCCTCATTACTCAAATTGCTGAAGGAGAACTGACGATAAAGCATAAAGGAAAATCACATCACATGGCTATTGCAGGAGGATTCCTAGAATTATCGAAAGATAAAATCAGCATTTTAGCTGATTATGCTATTCGAAGTGAAGATATTGATGTGACCCAGGTAGAAGAAGCGAAAAAACGAGCAGCAAAACTTATGGAAGAAAAAGGAACCGACGAGGAGATGGCAAATGCCCGCTCGGTCTTTGTTCGAGCTATTCTAGAGCTTAAAATTGCTAACAAACGGAAACATAATAGGATAATTTCTTAATAAGATGCTACAAAATGATCCACTCAGTTTTTTCTTTTCGCTTCCACTTCAATATATATTTGTCATAACAGGATTCTTTGGGATTACGACACATCTGCTCGTTATCTCCAAAACCCTGTCTACGCTACTCCTTCTCATAAAGAATCCGGCATTTATAATCGGTGATCTTATTCTGCTTCCGCTCACGGTTACGCTTATCGCCTTGTTCTATGCAAATGTTTTCGACGTAGTAAGTCTCACCTCTTCTGGCATTCTCCCAATCGCAGCACTTATCATAAGCATTTCGCTTACCATACTATTTGCTCTCCGCTATAAGCTAGTAACTATACTATGGCTACCTCAAGGTGTTTTTTTCTTTCTTTTTTTATACTCCCTTTTCGCATTCCTTATGAGAGGATTTATACAACTCTTCTTCGGAAACGCCAACACCCTACACTGGGGCCTGTGGTTTGGGGTCATCATCGCAGTCATTGCTCATCAAGCATTGGGATATTTATATCCTAAAAAATTATTTACATGAAATTTTCACAAAAACTTGACCAAGCTATTATCGATAACAACTCTCTTCTTTGTGTGGGACTAGATCCAGATATGGATAAGATACCTGCTGGTTTCAAGGCAGAAGAACACCCACTCTTTGAATTTAATAAGGCGATTATCGATGCAACTCATGACCTGGTATGTGCTTACAAGCCCAACAGCGCTTTCTACGAAGCGCTTGGAGACTTTGGCGTACATCAACTGAAGTTGACCGTAGAATACATCCAGACATACCATGAACACTGTCCTGTTATCCTGGATGCGAAACGAGGAGATATTGATTCTACCAATAATGGCTATAGTGACTTCGCATTTGACTATCTGAACGTAGACGCCATTACGCTACAGCCTTACCTCGGCTCTGAGGCACTACAGCCATTCTTGAACCATTCCGATAAGGGGTGTATCATTCTCTGTAGAACATCGAACAAAGGTGCCGGCGAATTCCAAGATCTCGTCATTGCGAACGAAGCGAAGCAATCTCAGCCTTTGTATCTTGAAGTCGCCAAGCAAGTTTCAACAAGCTGGAATACAAACAATAATTGTATGCTCGTCGTAGGTGCTACCTATCCAGAAGAACTAAAAAAAATCAGAGAAGTAGTACCAGATATGTTTTTTCTCGTTCCAGGAATTGGCACACAGGGTGGAGATATCGAAGCAACGCTTGGAAACGGCTTACGAAAAGACAAATCCGGATTGATCATAAGTTCTTCCCGTGCGATACTATATGCAAGCAGTGACGAAGACTTCGCAGAAAAAGCGAGAGAAAAAGCCATGGCAACCCGAGACGAAATGAATAAATACCGATGAAGGACATAGTTGAGATTCTAAAAAGTATTAATGCGATAGTAACTGACGATCATTTTGTCTATACGTCTGGCATGCATGGGAGTGTATATGTGCGAAAAGACATGCTCTATCCTCATACAGAAACCACCTCAGAAGTATGCATGATGTTTGCCGAAAAATTTAAAGAGACAGATATCGACGTCGTAGTGGGGCCATCGATAGGTGGCATTATCCTATCTCAGTGGACAGCGTATCACTTAACAAAACTGAAAGGAAAAGAGATACTCGGTGTATTTACCGAAAAAGATGAAAATAACAATCAATTGTTCAAGAGAGAATATGACAAACTCGTAAGCGGTAAAAAAGTTTTAATCCTTGAAGACCTCACTACTACTGGCGGTTCTGTCAAAAAGGTTGTAGAGAGTGTAAGAATGGCAGGCGGCGATGTCCAGGCGGTTTGCGTTATGATTAATCGAAATCCTGAAGAAGTGACCTCAGAGACAGTCGGTGCGCCCCTATCTCAACTAGGAATTTTCCCAGCAGAAGCCTATCCAGCTAGTAATTGTCCCCTGTGTAAAAAAAGAATTCCTATCAACATAAAGGTTGGTCACGGTAAAAAATTTCTAGAAAAAACCCACTGAGGTTGCCATCAAGGGTTCAATTTACTACAATAGAGTACGATATGTTGCCGATGTAACTCAGTTGGTAGAGTAGCTCTTTCGTAAAGAGCAAGTCGTCGGTTCGAATCCGACCATCGGCTCAAACTAGTATTTCCAAGTCAATTGCATGAGAAACGAATCCAGACTATCCAGACGAATGGAGAGAAAATCACAATGGAATATTCTCCTGATGGTACTGGGCATTGCCATATTTTTCTTCGCCTTGTTTAAAGTAGGCGTACCGTTTTTAGTAAATCTCAGTTTTTTCGTCTCCGGAAACCAAAACGATTCAATGAGCAACAGCAACAAAACAACCTTCGTAGCTCCCCCTTATCTTAACTCTACATATGATGCGACCAATAGTGCTACATTAAAAAATGTTTCAGGAAACGCGTTAAAAGACCACACAGTGAACCTCTATGTAAATGACGAGATGATTGATAAGGCCTCAGTCAGAGATGATGGAACATTTATATTTGAGAATATAAAACTCAAATCGGGAGAAAATACGATAAAAACTAAGGCTATAAGAAAAGATGAGAAAGAAAGTAATTTTTCAAATATACTCACCATAGCATATAAGAACTCTGCACCCAAATTAACTATCGATACACCAGGAGATAACCAATCTTTTTCAAACAAAGATGAAAATCCTATCAAAGTAGCTGGTAAAACTGACTCTGGAGTTAAAGTTACCGTAAATGACTTCTGGGCAGTCGTAGATTCAGACGGCAACTATTTATATCAGCTAAAACTACAAAATGGAGATAATAAAATAATGATAATCGCCACCGACCCAGCAGGAAATACCAGTAAAACTGAAAGAACTGTTAAGTATTCTCAGTAACCCCAAGCATGACCATAAGCGATATAAGAATCGGTGAATAAAAAAGTGAATTAATAAAAAAACTATCTATAAATACACCTAGTATCATCGCTATCATAACCGCCTCGATCACGTTTTTTGTCCGCATGTAATTTCCGTATCTCCTTTGAAAAATTGTCCACCAAAACCACATATAGAACGAAAAACCGATGACGCCTGTCGTAGCTAAAACAAACAAGAAGCTATTGTCTGTCCCTGCGTCAGCATGACTCTTCTCCGTATTTTTCTCTATACGGTATCCGTAGTACACCTGAGCATATTTATATGCGTTAAAACCCACACCGATAAAGGAGCTTTTCGAGAAAATAGCTATGGCTTCCTGAGCAGATGTTATGCGAGCAGCACTGGAAGCTGTCCGAAATAAGTTAAGATTTTCTATGTAAAAAAACCGAGACACGAAAACAGTTGCTATGATTAGCGACAGTAATACTGGAATTACATATTTTTTTCGGTTTACCAATATGAAAAAAATGGTTGAAGAAACCACGCACATGACAAGTCCGCTCCTAGAATAGGTGAGAAATATCGCTGAAATCGCTGCCAAAGACAATAACCCAAATAGAATTGTGAGCATTTTCTTCTTATTGGTAAATGCCTGAAACGTTAAGCCCATAAGTCCTATGAACATGAAATTAAAAAAAGCTGCAGCATAGTTAGGGTCTAAGAAGACAGAAAACATGCGATACATATGATCGTCCCAACCCAAATAATATAGATTTCGAAGATCAGAATAATTAACATATTGAATATATCCACATACTAAGATTACGATTCCTACTGCTATCATTAACCGACTTATTCTTTTTTTAAAAATTGGAGAAAGACTAACAATAAGAGGAAATAACAACACAATACTCAGAAATCGAATCATATATAAAAGTGCTACTATAATCTGATTACCTTCTAGATAGGTATTAAGAGCAATTCCTAATAGTCCCGCTAGTAGAAAAAGCGTGAGTGGCTTGAAATAATATGCTTCATATACCTGTTTATAGCTGGTGATTAAAAACCCGCCAGATACTATCAAGACCAACACATCAAGCGGCTTCACTTCTACGCCAAACGGTGTCATGAAACGAAGAAGCTCACCAAATCCAAATAGTATTACTATACCGTAGATTAATATACCCATTTTTGTCCTCCTAGAGAATATAGTTTAACATGAGTTTTATCGTTTTGGTAAATTAACTTCCAATACGAAAATCGTTCTGGCAATTGCGCATCCTGAGTAGCTATATAATTAAAGGTTTCACCCTTTTTTACCCACGTAGAATCGATAAATGGAAACTTAACATAGTAGAGATTATGAAACCCATATAGCAATACCGTATCAGTATTTTTGATATGGGTCCTAAAGTAACTATCGGTATCATAAAAATCTCCAAAATTAAAATTAAGATTTTGAGTTAAAAACTCATCTTTCGTTTGAATACCTAAAATTACCGGGACATATTTAGCATTCGCAATCGATCGATAACCGATGGTTACTACACACATTAAAAAAATAAGTACATACAATATTCTTTGACCCTTTGTCGCATTCAACTTTTCTAACACTATTGCACCAACTATGGAAAAAGCTGGTAAATACGGCAGGATAAAACGTCCTCCCCCAGTACGAGGAGTAATATACCAAATAATAATTGCTATCAATGCATACCAAAAAATAGTTTTTTCATCTGACTTACATTTTTTATATAAAAATGGGGCAAGTAAAAAAATAAGTAAGTATAATGGATTAATCTTATCTGGTAAATTCATGAACATATTGATTACCTCCTGAACAAAATTTAATGGACTGAGCAAGCTCCACGTCGTTCCCATCGGATACAAGGAAGTAAAAAAAGGAAAAACAGGATTTCCCGTATGTGTCCATGAAAAAATAAACCACGGAAGTGGCACCAACAAAGCTAGTGCTATATAGATGATTATATAGAGTCTGTCTTCTTGGGTTCTCTGTCGAATCAATAGCAATATGATGAAAATAACCAGTGATCCGGCACTGAGAAGTTTTGTGCATATAGCAAGACCGAGTAAGAATGCAGAATCCATAAGCCATACTCTTTTTTTAGTTTTAAGAAACAAAGAAAAACCATAGAGTGCCATAATTTCGAAAAAAGTCCTTCCTAAGTCTATATATGCGGTTATTGACTGCCAGGCAACCACAAAACTCCCATAAAAAAGAAGTACCGCCATCAGTGCATTTCTTTTTCCCGCATAGTTTCTAGAAATTTTATAAATAATTATGCTGACAAGTGCTCCTAATAATAATTGGATCAACTTAGCAGCTGCTTCACCCCCCCATAAAAGCGCTGGTACATAGAGCATTTCTATAAGCTTTGGCATGACGCTGTAATACAAAAGACTTCCTGGAATATAATGAATACCCTCACTCAAGAGATAGAGCTTTGGGAATGTTAAGTGATACCAGAGCGCGTCAAATGCTAGCTCTGGACCTAATGCGCCGATAAGATTTACTATAACTAAGCAAATAAACATACTTATCCCCGCAATAAGCATCTTATCTCGTGTATATATAGTTTTTATACTTAGCCAATCAAATGTAACTTTTTTTCGAATATACCAATATGCACCAAATAAAAAAACTATTGTAGTTAGTAGAATAATATCCGAGCGAAGTGATCCTAAAAGTCCGAGGAAAAAAATAAGGTATGCGTAAATACCGATGAGGAATGCAAGCTCAAACATGAGATTTTTTTTGCCAAAGGAGCCATAGCTTCCCTCTCACCAGAAATGCATGAAAGCTCATAATCATTGCGTGAATAAGTCCTGGCAATCCATCTCGAAAACCACCTCTAAAAATATAATTCTGATAAAACTTCGTCTTCATATGAAATAGTACAGAAAGAAAACTGGCTTTAATACCTTGATTATACAGTTCCATTGCGCGTATAGATGTGTATGTATTTATGTCTTGTAGAAATTCAGCAACAGATGGGTGCGGATAATGAATAAGTGGATTCTTAAGTTTTCCTATTTTTCCATTTATCACCCAATTCTCATGCACAGCTCCTTTCCATACGCCAGTATTTTTTCTGGCTAACCGTAAAAGCACTGCTCTAGCATCTCCGTATTTTAACTGCCTTCCCCAGAGATAATCTAATCTAGTAATCTCATATGCATCGATTAGGCTAGTCTTAAGGGAATTTTGAATTTCAAAAGCTAAAGATTTAGAAACTTCCTCGTCTGCATCTAGAAATAATACCCATTCATGCTCAGCCTGCATAAGAGCGAAATTTCGAGCCTTCGAAAAATTATTTTCCAAGCTTTTTTGGATGATTTTGGCTCCGTTATTTTTCGCTATTATTTCAGTTTTATCAGTAGAGTCGTCATCTATAACCAGAATTTCATCACACCACGAAACCGACTTCAGAGCCCGTTCTATATTTTTCTCTTCGTTCTTAGCGATTATGATTGTACTTATCATATACCATGAATAATGGAAGCAATGTAACGCTTATAGCATACACTGCAAGTGGACTGATGTGAATATACAACCTATCAATCACATTTTTTATGTGAGCCGCTGGGTCTATCGGTGTAAGAAGAAAAATTCCTGCATATACCAATAATTGAAATAATACTAATGTAAATGATAAATCCCACTTTCTTGAACGAAATAAGACTAGGTTTAATGCTATAAAAAACCCAACCCATAAAATATTCCAGTTTTGTATATTTATAAACTCTGTAACAAATCCTACCAGAATTACTCCTACTCGCCCCATTTCTACCTGTGTATTCGTGAATAAATAATTTGAAGGAAAATCATTGAGTATTTTATAAAGTCCCCAAAAAACTATAGGAATAAAACCTACTATAAGTGAGAGAGTTCTTCCATATGCTTTACTTCTTAGAAAAGTTATTAAAAGTATTATCTGAATGCAGAGAACAAATGGTATTCCTTCGTTCTTTATAAGTGCTATTATTCCCAAGATTATTTCGAGCACCCATAGCGAATTAATATTTTTATCTTTTAAGAAATGTGTGAGGGATATGAATGACATAAACATAAAAAACGCTAAAGGCAGATCTGCTTGACCTGCTTCAAATCGCCCACTGTGGCGGATAATATTTTGAGTCGAAGCGAGCAGAAAAGTTCCTAGTAGTGCTCTTCCCATATTCATCCTCAGTCTAAGAGCATAATAGAACGACATGATCAAGAAAATATAAAAGAAAGGGTATAAAAGAAGCACTGCCTTGTCATCTACTTTTCCAATACCAATATAAAGAAAACTAATGTACATACTTAGATATGGCGGATACTCTGATTCGCTATATAAAAATTGAGACGGATGAACAGCTCCATCTATGTAAAACATTTTTGCTTTCAGTAACCAACTAGCCCAACCATCCCATGCGGATACTGGACGAAGAATAGATTCAAATCCTACAAAAAATACTAATCCGATTATAAGAATAAGAAAAAACATATTGATCCGATCTATGTGTGGGATTTTTTTGAAATGCAAATACCATGAATATTTCCAGAAACGCGTTAACACCATGATTATAATTACGGGAAAAAGCATGCTCATAATATTCCAATTGATTCCGAAGAAGGAATACAGAAAAAGCTCTGTTGATATAAATCCGAACCCAAGTGCAAATGCACACGGAATACCTAACCATACAGATTGATAGTTAATACGTAGCAATGAAAGTATGGAATATCCTACTAAGATAGTAACTTGTATCAACAAGACTACTAATAACTCGTTCATAATTTGTTAATCTCCTGCGCAGAAGATGTGGAGAGAAACGTTACTGAAAACGTAGGGTTTACATTATTAACCCCCCTAGTCACTCGTGTTGGATATAAAACGTATCGCGCGATATAAAAGTTCTTTAAATCATCTGTTTTCATAAGTACTACATCGTTTTTAATGGTTTGTTGTTTTATGATTTGAAGAAATGAATATACTGGTCCAAATATTTTTTCTCTTTTTTGTTCATCAGAAATACCAATCCATACTCTTTCCTCTGTAAATATCTTTGAGAAGTTAAACAATGTTCTAAAAACTGATAAAACTATCCAAAATGTGATAAATAATATAACAAATTTTTTCATAAGGGTGTTAACTTTTATCATTTATAGTCATTATATATATTTATAAAAAAATATATTTTCTAGAAACTTATTATAGAAAAATTATTTATTGAATATTTAAACTTCTGGCCCTCCTTAACAGACAGAATAGTTATATTCGAATTTCCATCTAAAGAAATCTTTTTCTTTTTCTCTGCATTAACTGAAGAAAACATATCTTCGTCAGTAAATATTACTGAGGTAATATTATTGGGAATAACGAATATAAAACTTTTATTTTCTTCCTGAGAATAACTATAATATTGAGATTTTCGAATTATATATTTAAATCTTTCATTAGAAGAAAATATCCCATCTATGTCATAAGTAAGATATTCAGGTAAATGATACATAATACCTCTCCATTGAAATGGTTCTGTTATTATCATTGTAGTTTTGGGATCAAAATTCTTTTTAATGTATGTAACTTTTGAATAAAGTCGGATATCGTTTTTTCTTATCTCCCAATAGTGAAATGATGATTGTCGATAAGGTTTATTCAACGCAGGATCTCTATTAAAAAAAAATATAAATAAATTAAAAAATACAATGCATGCAATCATAATACATCTTGTTATCATATTTTTTTTGGATAAATACCAAATACTATAAGAAATTAATATAAGAAATGCAGAAATATATGTTCCTTGGTAGCCAGCATGCTCACTTCTAATTAACAAATTAAACAATAGAGAAGGAGTTATCCATATAAAGTAAAAGTGCACATGCTTTTTTCTAACGAATACCATAATTTTTTTACGAGTGATATTTTTGACTTTAATAAAAATTAATACAAACAAAGATATTGAGGAAATACCAAAACTAAAATAAAATCCTTGTATTATTGCAAAAAC
>CALRDJ010000040.1 GCA_943354875.1 Candidatus Levybacteria bacterium GW2011_GWA1_37_16
GGTAAGCTTATTCTCTACTTCGTCTACCGATATCCATGCCACATCTTCCATCTCATGATCCTTTTTCGAAAGATCTGAAGAAACGAATTCCATGAGAAAATAATATACTGTCTTTTCTATCTTCCGATCTTCAAACTGATACTCATACCTCACCTCTTCTAAGGGTCGCAAAATCTTGGCCAGTATTCCTGTTTCTTCTTCTACTTCTCGAACTGCAGTGTCCTCTTTTGCTTCGTTTTCGACATGATCGCCGATAAGACCTTTCGGAAATACCCAACCATGATGCTGGCTGTGCTTTGCCACCAAGATTTGTATATGATCTCCTACTTTCTTAAAAACGACTCCGCCTGCAGAAAATTCTAATTTCATAATTTAGTTTGGCTTAGTGCCCCGAGAGGATTCGAACCTCCAACCGCAAAATTCGGAATCCTGTGCTCTATCCATTAAGCTACGGATGCTCAAATCAAATGCTTTCTCGCAAATGCCCTCCCTGATCCTGATTTTAAATATTTTTCAAATTGAAATGCTTTGTATTTATCTGTAAATGCAAAATAGGAAATTAGTTTAATTGGCAGTCGTTCTTTTGTCGCTGGAACATGTCCCTTTTCATGTCTTATTACTCGCTCTTCCCAATTGTCTGTACAGCCTGTATATAATTTATTGTCAGAGCACAATAAGATATATATGTAATACATATCACCTCTCCTTCGCGAACTATCCAGCGGACTGTGTCCGCCGTAGCTCGCTTCGGCGAGCGAAGGCGGAGGGTACAGGATTCGAACCTGTGTAGGGATTGCTCCCTCGAGTTTTCGAAACTCGTGCAATTGTCCGCTATGCGAACCCTCCTCAGATTCGAACTGATACGTCGCATCAAGCGCGACAGCTAATCTTTATGGGCGTACTCGAGAGGATTCGAACCTCCAACCGCCTGGACCGCAACCAGGTGTTCTATCCATTGAACTACGAGTACAGTAGGCACTGTTGTGCTTCCGTATTGTAATAGATTGCACGCCTAGAAGCAACTTACGAGGTAATAGCTGGAGTTTTTTCCAGAGGGAAGTTTTTCGATAGCCAATCTCCAGATTTCTCCATAAATGAACGCCTCACTACCTCGCGATAGGGAAGATAAGAAATCATAATCGTTCGTATATGGTCAGGATGTACATCTCCAAGAGTTATAGTAAGTTCTCCTGGGAAAACAGCGCGAGTTCTGACGTGGAGTACGTTTACGCCGTCTCTTTTTTTAAAGTAGAAATCATATAATTCTTCCCAGATAAAGAAATGATCTTCTATCGTGATGCCTTCACTGCTTACTCGGTAGTGAAAGTTGGTAGGAGGGACTGTAGCCAGGGCAAATGCTACGAAAACGAGTGAGGCTACCGCTATCATAAGCACATATTCTGAGAAAAGGAAGAGAATGATTTGCACGAGTAGCATGATAAGAAGTACGCTTAAAAAGTATTCTTTGCTTCGTTTCTTAAACGGTCGTCCTGGTGCCTGCCAAGAGATGAGGGTTTTTACTCCTGGAGTAGGTTGGTGTGGTGTATGATGCGAGCTACTGTGATGAGTGTTTTCATGCGAGGCGCCGCCCAGAGGGCTCTGCCCGGCGGGTGTAGCATGGGCTGAGAGCTCCTTTTCAGGAAGAGGTAAATCAAGTGGTTCTCGGGGCAGATAATCCATATCTACACTGTACCAAAAGCGATAAAGGTAGCACAAGTAGAGAAGGTGCGGAGAGGGTGAGATTCGAACTCACGGTCCCGCTAAGCGGGACAGATGTTTTCAAGACATCCGCACTAGGCCACTATGCGACCTCTCCTGGTTTTCCCGCTTCTGCTCTTGCTCTGCGGACTGCGTCTCGCCGAAGCCGAGCTACAGCGAGGCGAAGGCGGAGGGTACAGGATTCGAACCTGTGGACGACTATTCACCGTCACGGCTTAGCAAGCCGCTCTATTACCGCTCTAGCAACCCTCCAGATGGAAAGCTATGCGAGCCCTCCCTAGCGCTCACATTATACCCCGAATACCTACTTTTTGCTACACTGCGAGTGTGGGACTTTTGGACTTCATCTTTCCTAAATATTGTGTCGGGTGTAAGAGACTAGGAAGTTATATTTGTCCGAACTGCTTTGCCTATATTTCTTTCGATGTCGAGCGAATCTGTGTCGAGTGTAACAGGCCCTGTTTTAATGGCTTAACCCATCCTGGGTGTAAAAAACGAGATAGTATAGAGGGGGTATTTCCCTGTATAAAATACGTAGGAGTCGTAAAAAAGCTTTTGTACTCCTTTAAGTATAATCCGTATGTAGTAGATTTGAGAAAACCACTCGGAGAACTATTTTATGAAGGACTTATCCAGCAAGAGGAATTCATGAAAGTAATGGAGCAATTGAATCGTAAAACAATTGTCCTAGTTCCCATCCCACTCCATGCATCTCGGTTTCGAGTGAGGGGATATAATCAGTCAGAGCTTTTAGCCAAAGACTTAGGAAAGAAGTTCGGAATTCCAGTCGCACATCTATTGGTTAGAGTGAAAAAAACGCCTACACAAGTCGGTTTGAAACAGAAAGAACGGAGAGAAAACATCTCAGGGGCGTTTGAAGTAAGAATTACGGATGAAGAATTAAGGAGCCAGGCAGTTTTTCTCGTCGATGATGTCCTCACCAGTGGTGCGACGCTCGCCGAGGCCACAAGAATACTTAAAAAAAGTGGAGTGAGGAAAGTCTGGGGCTTAACGCTAGCGAGGGATTAAAAACTGATACATGTCAGATATTGACATGTATCTGACACATGGTTGACATATAGGTAAGAGTAGTGTAGTATCGATATACATGTCAGATATTGACATGTATCTGACACATGGTTGACATGTGCCTACTGAATATGGAAAATTTTAAGCTCAAAAAGGCTGATTTCACGCAAATTGATCAAAAAAAGATAGTAGATCTTTATCTTAAAGATCCTACTAAATACAAGAAGTATATGGACAGAGTGTCTGAGATTGATTATTTGTATTGGGATAAAGTGAGGTACCAGTCTCTGCCAGAAGACTTAAGTGCTATTGAGTTTTGGTATATGGTAAAACTAGTTAGAAATATTTCATCAAGAGGTACAAAAATAAAGGCAGAAAATGGTAAATATTTTACATGGATTCGTCTGAACAATACAGATGAATATTTACATAAAATTGATATGAAAATTGGTGGAGAAATATTCTCCCACTATAGTAATATCATTACACCTTATGGAAAGCAAAGATTGTTAACAAAAAGTATTATTGAAGAAGCTATAGCATCAAGTCAGCTTGAAGGAGCAGTAACAACAACGCCAATGGCTAAAAAGCTAATTCTTGAGAATAGAGTTCCCAAAGACAGATCAGAACGCATGATCGTGAATAACTACAAAACGATGCAGGCAATCACCGAAGAATATAAAAATAAGCCTTTATCTCACGAAATGTTTTTTGAGCTCCATAAATTAATCACAAAAGATACTCTCGACCAGGATAAGCAGGGAAGATATAGAACTAATGCAGATGACATTACGATTAATGATCAGCTTAGGTACATATATCATATTCCACCAAAAGAAGAGTTTTTGAATGAACAAATTGAAGAATTAATTAAATACGCAAACGATGAAAGCGATGAGGGATTTACGCATCCAATTGTAAAAGCAATATTTATTCACTTTTGGATTGGGTATTTGCATCCTTTTTATGATGGCAATGGCAGAATTGCAAGAACGTTGTTTTACTGGTATTTGCTAAAAAAAAGTTACTGGGCTATTCAATATTTGCCTATATCTTTAGTAATAAGAAATGCACCAGATCAGTATGGAATGTCATTCGTTTATTCAGAACAAGACAATTTGGATTTGACATATTTCTTTGATTTTAATATTAAAAAAATGTTAGAAGCTCTTGATAATTTTGAGGAGTATATTAAAAAGAAAACTACAGAAAATACAAAGATGGAGAACGTCTTACATGAGAAGTATTCGTTAAACGAAAGGCAACACGAGTTGCTAAGATATCTAATTGTAAAAGGCGAAAAAAGCTATATTACCCCCTCATCATTCATAGAACTAAATAAAGTAAGCAGGGAAACAGCAAGTAAAGATCTTAAAAGCCTAGAGAGCCTAGATTTAATTAGAAAGAAAAGAGTAGGTAAGAATATGAGATATTCTGCTACGGACTTGTTAAGAAGGGAAGTAGACCGGTAATTTCTTCCTCGTCGACGACGTCCTCACGAGTGGTGCCACGCTCGCAGAAGCAGCAAAAGTGCTTAAAAAAAGCGGGGTGAAAAAAGTCTGGGGCCTCACCCTGGCGAGGGATTAAAATTTACATTCAGAGTGTTTTCCAGTATCATTAAGGCACGCAACTAGGATCAAGAAGTACTTGTCCTGAGCTTGTCGAAGGATGAAAATAGTGAATCGTCGGGCATCATATGATTATCAGCTCTTTGAGAGATTTGAAGCTGGAGTCCATCTCAATGGAGCAGAAGTAAAAGCCATACGACAAGGAAACGCTGACTTGGCTGGTGGGTTCGTACGTATTCGAGGCAGCGAGGCGTTTCTAACGAATATTAAGATCTATCCATACCAGTACGCACGCCCAGATGACTACGATGAAAGACGGAGCAGAAAGCTCCTCTTACATAAGAAAGAAATCGTCGCTCTGAAGTCAAAAACTGAAGGTGCAAATTTGACAATTGTGCCTGTTTCGCTGTATACTAAAGGACACTTAATCAAGCTCGAATTGGCCTTGGGGAAGGGTAAAACGAAGCACGATAAGAAGCGTACGATAAAAGAGCGAGACTTGGATCGCGATCTAGAGTACGAAATGGATAAATACTAGAATCATATTCGCCTTAGTTTTAGAACAAAAGTTGTAGAGCGAAGGGGGATGAACTGATTCGACAAGAATAGTACGTTAACAAACTGCAAGCCGACTTTGACCCAAAGTCGTAAAACAGAGTCAAATAATAAATGCTGACGTCAAACGCAGCATCCGACAGTTTGTCGCAAGACAAGTTGACGGGGTAGAAGCAGCCTTTGCTCCTGTGGCTTACGCCAGAGTAGCACTCGCAGCCTAAGACCTGTCTGTATATATCTTTTCTCGGTGGGATTATACAGGCAAAAACACAGCTGAGAAACCTGTAGAGATCTGTGGTTCTCCTCTACTTGCACTAACCTTTGTGTTACTGTTCCAGTCGATTGGAATACAGTAAAGCGAGATTTTCAAATCGACTATGCTTGTAGATGTTTTTTAAAGTATGTCTTGGACTCGAGTTCACTACTCGACATCTCCACAATAGCCCCCGTAACTGGGGGCTTTTTCGTGATTAGCTCGATAGGATAGGCCAAAGCAGTAGTTCCAAATCCTGAAGAATGGTTGTATCGCAATTTGTCTTCAAAATACATTAAAAGTATTGTTCTCTTATCGTTATAATCATCGCTTTGCCACATCTCGACAGGCTTTTTGATAACTCCAAATACTTTTTCCAATGCAGTTCCAAAGTTTTTTTCCGAGTAAGGATTTTGAGGTAGCTGCTGCTCTATTTCCTTCTTTCTTTTAACCAACGTTTTAATCTTTTCTTCGTATACTGCAACAAGCGTTTCGTCTTTTGCCTTCCCTGCC
The DNA here is from genome assembly GCA_943354875.1 of Candidatus Levybacteria bacterium GW2011_GWA1_37_16. Taxonomy (GTDB): domain Bacteria; phylum Patescibacteriota; class Microgenomatia; order Levybacterales; family UBA12049; genus CALRDJ01. The sequence goes on from CALRDJ010000040.1 coordinate 5,638, forward strand.
CGTTCTACATAATCATCAATTTCTTTTTTCACTCTCTCAAACTCGCTTTCTGCATTCTTTTTCTGTAGAGAACTCATTTCTAGCCGACTATTCCAAACTTCAAGTAGAACTTCTTTAGCCAAATCCACTAATTCTCCAGCAGGTTTTACTTGTGCAAGTAGTTCTTTGAACTGCGTCTCGAATGTATCTTTTGCAATATTCTTATTGCCGAACTTACATTTTCTGTTTCTGCAAAAATAATGAGGGTATTTCTTTTTGTTCCAACTTGTATGAAAACTGCCCGTCATTGGTATCCCACAGGTATCGCAAGATACTAAGGGACGCAGAGGAAAGTCTAGGCTGTAATCCTTTCTGTGAGGCTTTGCACGGCCTTCTAGGAGATCTTGGACTGCATTATATGTCTCGATAGATAAAAAGCCTTTGTGCTTTGCTTGCATGCGTGGAACATTCCATTTCGGATATTCAATATAGCCAGCATATAAAATATCCTTAAGCGTCCGACGGGCCGTTTCATGAGACATTCTGTGGGAAACTCCATGCTCTATATACTTTTCATTACAAAACGTCTGAAATGCTTCAATTGTTGGAATGATTCCATCACGAAATTTTTCAACACCTTCTTTATAAATCGTCGAGTATGGCTCTCGAGGGGTTAGAATCTTTCCATGAATAGGGTCTTTCTTGTTAATGAGTCCAAGGGGCATACAAAACGGCCAATAACCTTTTTCAAGCCTTGCCTTCATTTTCTGTATTACTTGTCTTCTGTTCGATTTTCTCTGATATTGATTGCTAACCGCTAACATTAACTCTGCCATTTCGCTTTCATCGCTGTCGTCGTAATTAAAATTAAGGCATTCCAACGTTGCTCCCCGAGACTGAAGCTCTGCTTTTAACTGAATATGTACTTTCACATCCCTGGCAAATCTTGCTAAATCATCAAATATTATTGTAAATTTTTCTAATGGGTGTTTGTCCATATATGCAATGAGGTTTTGCATAGCAGGTCGCTCAAATAATCCGCCAGATATGCCTTCGTCAGGAAACACCTCAACAACGTCGTAGTTTTTGTTTTGAGCGTATACTTTGCACCTCTGCTCCTGACTTTCTATCCCATGGCCTTCTACAACCTGTCTTTGTGAGGAAACTCTGCAATAAATAAGTGCTTTAGTTTTCATTGTTTACAACCCCATCTATGGTTCTGTTGCAAAGAAACCGTAAAGTAGCAAGAAGATCAGCAATTTGTTTATCGGTCATATCTCTTGCTCTCTTGCCCAGTTTCCCCCTGGCATACTCTACTGTAATTATTTTTGCTTCCATAGTCAAATAAAAACTCCCGCCTCGGGTGCAGACCCAAACAGGAGTTTTTAACTGCACCCGATGACCTATATTTTTTATTAAAGTGAATATATCATGGGGTTTTTGAGACACAATTATAGGCCTAGGGATAGAATTTATGCCTTATTATTTGTTTGTAATGGTTATTAACAAATAGTCCTTTATATACAATTTTTTCCTTGTTGACAGATATTTACATCGCTTCGATTTTTAAAATTTGCTGGGCAAAGAAGAAAACAACCAACCTTAATGCCTCAGTCTTCCGATATGCCTCCGATAATTCCTGCCAATTACCTACCTATATACATGCGTATTACGCATACCGACAAGAATAGTTGGTAGTGGGTCAATTTGAATCAAGTCGAATAATTTCCTCAACCGTCCACCTATGATCCGTTACGTCTTCAGCCATCGCTGGGGTAATTCCTAGGTTTCTTTGCTTATTTAACGCGGGGTGCGGACGACAAAAGTTGTAGAACATAAAATGAAGCGCAACCGCATATCGCAGGTTCTCAAGCTTCTTAGAAAACGCATTAGTCTTCCTTGTAAAACGCTTGATTTGAGTCCTCATAGTTAGATTTTGTCTTTCAACATAGCTCGTTGATATCATTTGCATATCAGGCTCTCCAGTAACCGCTCTTTTTTGTATCGAAAGCGCCTTTTTCCCTTCAAATTCAAATACTTTTTTATCGAGCATGGCATAGTCGACATCTTTTCCGAACACAACCGCTATAGCTTCCTCATAACCGATCCATCCGTCAGTACTAATCTGTGGTCTATAAACGAGACGCTCTTGTAAGGTTGTAAGAAATGTAATCGCACTATGCAGTTCACGACCCTCAACCAGCCAGCAACTAATGAGTCTGGTCTCCTGACATAGAGCTACCCACGTCCAAACACTTCCAATTCCAAGTATTCTCGCTTGACCCTCAGGAATATTTTTACCCTTCATGTGGCAGAAACTCCAAATCTCATCACATTCAATTCTCCTACACCCTAGCCCAAGCAGTGCTTGTCTCTGATACTCTTCACAGGCTTTACCCACCCTCTCTAAGAGGCGAAGTATTGTTCCCTTAGCAACTCCTGTTAATCGAGAAGTGCCTCTAATTGAGTTCCCTTCGGTTAAAAGCTCAATAACTTTTACCTTCTTTTCAAGGCTGAGGTTATACATGAAAGGATTATACTTGACCGCTCAAGCATTGTCAAGAAGCTACCCTTGATTTTTGATAGAAAAAGTGCTACGCTTGCGGGTAGCGACGCAAGTCGTAGTGATTTTGAAGCTAAATTAAACAAATTTTGTAAGAAATTTAAAACTGTAGGAACGTTGGTATAATAGGCTGTTTTGAGAAAATTGAGGCTACTATGGGGTATTGACATGTCAATAGGGGTATTGCTAAATTTAGTATGACATGGTAATATCTTCAGTCCAGCCCACAGAAAACCACTTTTTTGCACTTTTTATCGTAAGCTAAGTTGAGGTAAGTAAACCGTGGACCCGACCAGATTCGAACTGGCAACTCAAGGTTTGGAAGCTAGCATTTTGCCATTAGAACTACGGGCCCGTACTTACCTCAGCCTAACTTGCGAAAGTTAAAAATTAAGAGAGTGACCTGTCTAATCAACTAAGTACCTAGTTTATGGGTACGTACAGACCAGAAGCCGTCCGCTTCCAGAGCCTTTCGTCCCAACAGACGATTGGCTCTTCTGGTATATAAGCCTTCATGGTAATCACCTACCTTTCTCGACTCGATTCATACGAACCTGCCGATACAAAGGGTTCATGACGAACGCCGAAAAAGATAGTCTTTCGACAGGCCACTCAATCAATTTTCAATGAACTCCACAAAAAAACTCGCAAACTATCTCAAGATATTGCGAGTTAAAATAAAAAAACTCCTTTTATCTTACCCCCAAAGATGAAAGCAAATCTGTCTCACGGATTTTACCTTCACCTGCTCTTGTTAGTTTGCTTCTGGCTTCTTGGCTTTGTTTATGTTTGAGACATCCGCAAAGCCAGTGGGTAAAATAACAAGAAGTTATTTAATAAATAGTAAACCATAATCTGGAAATGGTGTCAAGTCCTAAACCGATTATGGCGTTCCAAATTCAAATACAGCGAAAAATCCTGCCACCCCACCGCATCCATGCGTCCATTTCTTGTTCAGCATCTGCTCTCTATGCCCCGTAAGCGACTTCCCCCAGCCCCACTCCACAATATGCACACCAAAATTTGGCTGCTTTCCACCACCGATGTTTTCTCCCATGGATGAAAACCCTCGTGGTTATCCAACTTTCCCATGCTTTGTAGTTGTCGTGCGCGCGTATCTGCTATCTGACAGAGTACGGTGCTTTTTTGTAGTGCCGAGACACCGTGAGCCATTCTGAAGTTATTGACTGCTGTAAAAAGCTCATCAGCGGTTGACATACTGCTGTCTGCACCAAATCTACTCGCTGAGGTGAGATCGTCTGTCTTGACTGTCTGTCCCCAGGGAATAGTAGGAGTTAACGAACCTGGAGCAACAGGAGTAGGAACGGCAACGGTTTTCTTATAGGGAGTGGGCGTTGGTGTAGGCCAGCGTATTGGCAAAGGAGTTGAGGGGAATACAATTTCTGGTGTCATGGATTGAGGTACCGATTTTTCAGGATATCCAAGTAGACGGGAAAGAACAGCATCATTTGTGTCCAATGTGAACAGGATTATCACGAGGAGACTTAATATTCCGAGGTTGATCCAAGGGAGCGCGGTTTGTACCTTTTCCTGTTCCACCCATTTTTTAAATTTTAAATACTGTTTTTGCATACAAAAAGCCCCCGTCGCGATGGATTGCTCCACCTGTTACCCTTTCGGATAGCAGCCTCAACAGCGCTCGACGAGAGCTTTTTACTGTTGAGGTCTTTGGACCATGCCCGCGAACGGGCTTAGGTCACGCTAAATTGTAATTGGATTATACCATAAAAAATATCTGAGGCTTATTTGACAAACTGTTTGTTAAAGAATAGAATTGGGCTATAGGTGTAGAGAGCTGTGAGGGGTAACTCCCCCATGCAGTGCGTCGAAAGACAAATTGGAGGCACAGCTCTTTATACTTTAAATATTGAATAGAAGAAATACTCCTTTTTATACTCCCTAACCACCACGGAAATATTAATTCCTCCCTGATCTCCTGTAAAGGTATAATGATCGTGAAAGTTCTGAAATCGATGTATTGGAGGAGTTTTTATTTTTGTTAAGAAGCTTTTTGCATTCGGAAGAAGTTTTAATCGCTCGATTGCTTCTACTTCAGGTCTCTTTTTTGTCTCTTGAGTTAAATGATCCCAGCCTAAATTCGTAAATAACACATCTTTTCCCAAAGGATCACAGAAAACTCTGTCCCAAGAGAAATAAGTTTC
>CALRDJ010000041.1 GCA_943354875.1 Candidatus Levybacteria bacterium GW2011_GWA1_37_16
TTTTAAATCCTTTTATTAACGATTTTCGAAGATGCTCTATATAAAACCCTGTTCCACGAACTCGATGCTGCAAAAAATGTCCAGTTTTTAAAGGAGAAACGTCTATGGCTACATTCATTATCTTATTGTAACACAGCTTTTCTTGTGGATATAACACATAAAAGACATAGCGAGGTCAGAGAAAGCAATGCTGCCATTTGCCTAGTAAGCGTGTCAGAAAATAATATTCTCATAAAGTGTTTTCCCTCGGGAATAGCTATCAAAATCAATCCTTTTTCTGATATCTCAACATTTTCTTCATGTTCGTCTATGTACGCAGTCCACCCCGGAAAATACGCAGTATTTACTATCAGATTTGTCTGATTTTGAGTAGAGATATCAAACGTATACGACTGGCTTTTTATGCCCACATTAGAAATAACTACTCCTGAGGCTGTAGCGATCCTACTCGTAAAGATTTCTTTAGATTTTATCCAAATCGTATTAAAGTAATCTCCAGGACTATTTGTTCCATGTATAAAATTTCCCCTCGAAATATAATATTCATCATTTCGATCAAAATAGTATGCAGGAGTGTTATAACCGATAGCAAGTAATATAGGAAGGGCTCCCAAAACATACAGTATCCATTTTGGCTTTATGATTTCTGTTACTATCCCTGACAAAAAAGATGTAGTAACTATTACTAGACTCAAAAGCCTCCATGGAAACTGAAAAAAATTCATAAGCGGTACATATCTCCAAACTAAATCAGATACTGGCAACATCAGCAAAATAAGACAAAAAAATGCTACGACAAAGAATACTATTTCTCGTCTATATTGCTTATGGTAAGCTGCCAAGCACAGAGACAAAATAACTATTAGGATATTAGCTACGCCAATCTGCACAGACATTGGATTAACAGGGCTATTAAAAAATCCACTACCCCAAGAAGGAACTATCAATTGATACAAATCAACAAAATTTGATTTTATATCATATAGCTCTAGCCCTGTTACATACTTTTTTTCTAAAAGAGCTGGAAGCCAAAAGACCGCAGTGATCCCCAGCGATAAACCATAAATACCAACCGTCTTCACCATATTTTTAATAGAAAAACATCCTAACCATACTGCGTAAACGATAGAAAAACTAAAAAACATGAGCCCCAATATGTTATGAGAAATAATAGTAAGAGATAAAAAAATAACTGATAAAGCAAAATTTTTATTCGATGTATTTTTTTTGTACCGTGTTATAGCCCATAAAAATCCCGGAAAAAACGCTAATGCCCATACCTCTCCAATAGATCCACGAATTATAATATCAAGTATGTGATACGGGGCACTCATGAAAAATATAGATGCCACAATACTACTTTTCTCACTGACAAATTCTCTCACCCATAAATAGAAGAATATTCCGCTTAAAATTAAGCCTATTATCATACTCATCTTAAAACTATCTATAAAGCTTAAGCCAAAAATATGGAAGAAAGATGCTATGTAGTTGGGTAGTGGATATACAAAGCTAAAAAGCGGCAAGCCAAATCCGTTATTTAGATCAGGAGCCCATCTAGGATAGATAACGCCGTCTTGCAATACCTTGAAAAACTCATAAAACCGTATAATATGATATTCTCCGTCGTGTGTGGGATAAAACCCAGGATGAAAAAGAGGAAATGCTATAAAAACTCCTACGACTATTACTGATAGTAATGAAAAGATTTTTTTAACCATAATAAATAAGACACTGCTGCAAGAAAAACTGGGATTACCATAACTATTATTTTTATTTCAGGAGTAGGATCTAAATATGTACCAAGTAACATAAAAGGAATATACCGAAGAAGTAATCCGAAACAAAGACTAATAGTCAGAATTATAAATAAACGTCTCCCGCTTAAAAACACAAATGGTAAAAACCATATCGCATACCAAGGATATATTTCTTCCCGCAAAGGAGATAAAAGAAAAATAATAAACATCATAATAGCGGAAAGTTGGAAAAAACTTTTTTTATTCAAATTTTTATAAAAAAGTGACAATAAGAAAATAGGAAACAGAAAAAGTGTCGCATATTTCACGCCAATTGAAAGTATAAATAATAACCAACCGGTAAATTTGTTTTTTTGGATAAAAAATATTCCTAAAAATACTAGAAACATCACAAACATATCATTATGTCCACTTACAAGTGTCTCTATAAGTACTAATGGATTCATAGCAAATAATACCAGTGACATGTGGTCTTTATGAAGTTTATAATACAAAAAAAGCACGCCAAAAAAGGATAGTGCAGCAGTAATTTTGAATAAGAAAAGAGTGAGTAAAAAATTTCCAAAACCTAAAAAAAATGGAACCCCTGAAAATAGAATCCATGTAGGACCATATAGTGCGATTTTATTTGCAGCGTGCGTAAACAAAAGAAGTGGATCATGGATGAATTCTATAGGCATAATAATATATGGATTTTCATGGTAAAAATATGTAACTTTTGCTGTCGTAATATAGTTAAAAATATCATATGAAAGCATAGCGGGATATGCTAAAAGCAAAATACCAATCGTGACTATCACTAACAGTCTGATATTTCCCATAGATAACTTCTTCTGCTGCACAAGTCGTATAAAATAAAAATAATATCCAAAAAAAAGTGATAAGAGAGTACTGTATGCTATCGTAGTTATTAGTCTATTTTTAAACGCAAAATCAGTAAATAAGAATTGAAGATATGGAAGATTTCCGTCAACAAACAAATATGAAAATAGTGTAAATATCGTCAAAAAAACCACATAGGAAATAAATATCCATTTATTCATAGTTACTACGAATCTGTATTGAAGAATATAACAGACTATGTAGAGGCAAATCAGTAGGCGCAACTTTTTCAGGGATCCAATGGATAATTTCTGGAAATATCTTTTCCATCTGACTAAGTACCTCCACATGTCTTTCAGAAGCCGTTCTCAACTCCTTCTGTTTTATAGATATATCTTTATGGTTTTTTGCAGCTTGCCTAAGATGACTAGGGGCTTTTTTAAAATACTCATCAGATTTTTTAAGTGAATCTACTCCTAGCAAGAACTGCTCATATTCAAATAGTGTTTTTGCTTCTACTAAATATTTATCTGATTGTTTTAGATTATATTCGAACTGACCAAAGTCTCCAAAGTACCAGTATTGATTAATTGTCTCCCAGATCAAATGAACTTTATATGACAATCCTCCTGGCATAACTGAAGGATATGGAAGCACATAAGAAGACTTTGCTAAGGTATCTGTGGAACTACTAATCCAAAAAACTATAAGCAAAATAAAAATAAATGCAGAATGCTTCATTCTTATTTATTATGCCATTTCCACGCTGATTCTACTATCGTACGTAAATCTGAATATTTAGGCTCAAAATCGAGCTGTTCTCGAATTCTCTGGGAGTCAGCAACTAACTCGGCTGCATCCCCACTCCTTCTATCTCCTTCAGCTACATTGATTTTCTTTCCTGAAACTTCTTCTACCATCTGAAGTACCTCCCTATTAGAGTATCCTTTTCCTGTTCCCACGTTATAAAAGAACTTCCCATTCTCACGAGATAGCCTCTCCAGTGCTCGCACATGAGCCTCTACTAAGTCTAGTACATGAATATAATCGCGCACCGCAGTACCATCTGGAGTATCATAATCCGTACCAAATAGAGAAAATTCTCCTCCGGAAAGAGCTGCTTTTATAGCATTCGGAATAATGTGGGTCTCGGGATTATGATTTTCACCCATAGATCCGTCAAGGGTTGCGCCTGAAGCATTAAAGTAGCGAAGAGCTACGCAATTTATCTGAAATATCTCGTAATACCATGAGAGCAACCGTTCAACCATCCTCTTACTTTCCCCATACGGATTTGTAGGAGATTTTATGTGATCCTCAGGGATCGGAACCACAGTAGGGTTCCCATAAACTCCCGCAGTAGATGAAAAAACTATTTTACTAACCTGAGCGTTTTTCATTCCCTCTAGGAGATTTAGAGAGGCAAGAGTATTGTGTTCAAAATATGCTCCAGGATCTTCCATGGACTCAGCCATAGATATATATGCAGCAAAGTGAATTACTGCTTCAAATTTATTACTAGAAAAAATCTGTTTAACAAATGCCTTATCTAAAAGATTACCTTCTGCAAATTCTGCTCTCTCATCTACGACGCTCTTATCTCCTCGCTCGAGGCTATCCACCACCATCACACTAAAGCCTCCATCCAGAAGCCTCTTGGTCATAAAACTACCGATATACCCCGCTCCACCAGTCACTAGTATTCTCATAATTCGATAAACTCACTATGACCCTGAGCATGCCGAACGGGTCATATTTTTTTCAGAAACTTAATATACGAAACAGGAAACCTCATAGCAGAAAAGAATGAAAATACAAATCCCTGCCAACTATCTACAAACCCTTTGTGTCGAATATAGGTCAGTAAAAACCACCATATTGGTAAAACCAGAACATATTTTACCGCTGTAATCGAATTATACCCTATTTTTGTCTGCTTCAGCTCATCTGCTATAAGATTTGTGTACCTATTGTAACGCAACAAATAACGCGAAAATTCTTTGTCTGCCATATGGATTAATGGATGCTTTAAATGTCCCACTTTTCCCTCTACCACTGTCTGCTCGTGGACATTCTTTTGGGGCAGGTATCCCTTGCCTCGTCGGTATAAGCGAAGCATGTAGTCAGGATACTGACCACCCTTAGTCAAGAATCTTCCTAAAAACCAGTTTTTTCGAGGAATCCAATATCCATTTATTTGAGGGTCTTTTATTTTTTCTTTAATTTCCTCTACTAACTCTTTGGTAATCCGCTCATCTGCATCTAACTGCAGTATCCAATCCTTCGTTGCCATATCTATGGCTTTTTGTTTATTTATATGAAAAATCGGAGGATTGTCTGTTTCTAAAATCTTGGCATTATACTTACGAACAATGTTCACCGTTTTGTCTTTGGAGCCTCCATCGACAATAACTATTTCAGCTGCTAGATCCTTCACCGAGTGGAGACAGTCATTTATATTTTTTTCTTCGTTATATGTAGCTAAAACTACCGAAATACTCGCCATATTTTTCTATTATAGAACAGATAGAGAATCATTGATATAAAGGCTAAGAAACTGACTATATTTGAAAAATATCTTATTTTCGTATCTATAAATTTTACCTCAATCATACTTTCTCCCTTATCCACAAAAAATGTTATCAAGCCTCTATTTGCCTGATCTTGAAACTCTACAGGAACTGGTTTACCATTTACGAAAACTGTCCAACCAGGAAAATATACAGTGTTCTCTCGTATTCTAGAATTTTTAACTGCATTAACTTTATAGACATGACTAGTCGACAATCGAGAGACCTCCTGAACCATCGCCTCCCCATCAATAACCTCTATATGCGCCCTAGGAGTATGCTCCATAAACCTAATTGACCAAATAGGAGAACTCTCGCCCGTATCGGTCGTACTGTAGTAAATGCCTGAATAAAAACTCTCAGATCTCAAGAGGTAACCATCTGCTTGCCATGCTGGCCTTAACAATATTAGCCCAAGAATTACTGAAGCAATTACCACATATTTTTTATGCTTGATTTGAGCAATAACAAGAGCTCCGAGCACAGCAGTCACGAAAACTTCTACAGAGAGCAGCCTCCAAGGAAACTGAAATTTCTGAAGAAGAGTAATTTTTTGCCAAATAATATCTGAGATCGGAAGCATTAAGAAAAGTGTAATTATGAAAATAGTCAACAAGCCTACCATAGGAAGTACATATTTTCTATTCTTTTTTACTATTAACAATAGTACAGATATCGATACCATAATCCACTGTACTACCCCTATCTGAACCGTGAACTGACCAGTCCCACCGTAATTCCACTCTCCATATAATAAATCTTTAAGCTGAACAAACCGTGTTGCATATTCATTTTTCGTTACGATATCACGAAGAGTATATTTTCCTTCAAAAAGTGCAGGAATCCAAAAAAAGGCGGATAGTAAAAACCCCCATAGTATCATCATAATTGCTTGCAGAAGAAATACTTTTTTATTTTTAGAAAATCTAGCGCCGTAAAAAATATATAAAAAAATAATAGGAATAAACATAAGGCTTACTGCATTATGAGAGAGTATCAGCCCTGCAACTGACAAGGAACCAAACACTAAGTATAGCGAGCTTGAAGAATTTCTTAGCTTATGTAAAAAATAAAAAATAAGAGGAGGAAAAACAAAAGCCATGTGCTCTCCTATCGCCCCTCTGACATAGAAGTCCACAAATCGATATGGCGCAAACATATAAAGAAACGCTGCAAAAAAACCCTCCATTTTCCCTATCTCACTTTTCATCCAGAGATACATTGCTAATCCGCTAAGAATAAATGAGATTCCAAACACTAACTTTACGCTATCAACTAGGTTAAATCCTAAAAAGTGCATGAAAGAAGCGAGGTATGAAGGAAGAGGGTACAAAAACATTAAAATTGGATGACCATACTCCCAATTCAAGTTGGCAGCCCATCTAGGAATAATGTTTCCGTCCTGAAGACTCTGATAGAAATTAGCTATTCGCGCTACATGGTCTTGTCCGTCATGAGTTACCGGCAAACCTGGAGCTAATAAAGTCACAACAGGAAAGAAAGAAAGTAAAACAAGAATTGTAATTAAAAAATGCTTCTTTATAAAAATCATACTACTCCTCTTCTCTTTTTTGAATTATAAATCCGCTTGGAAGCTCTTCTGTTTTAATAATTTTCCCCGATTTAACCACTGTCTCGAGCCATCCTTTGTATGTCCATGGTTTTTGAGGGTCAGGCTCCATAAGCAAATAAAAGGTTCCTTTTTTTTCATTTCCTGGAATATAGCCGTATTTTTGCCTTCCGTACCACCACGTCATATAGTCATAGGCATATGTATATATAGGAGGCGTAAACACCAACAGATTAAATTTTTGACCATTTGCATCTTTATAGATATAGTCGAATGCTTCCATTTTTCCTTTTATCTTATGAAATCCTCCAAAATCATTAAAGTCATATTTATAAAACTGTATTGTCTGGAATATATATACCGCAAACATAACCCCAGTTAAACCCAAAATAAGTATTTTCCCATATTTTCTGTCTAGCAGGTAACTAAATAGGATTCCGAATAGAAAACAATATCCTATACTTAATTGTAGTATCCACCAGCCCCACATAACTACTCCAATTTTTAAAAAAACCAAAAATAATAGGAGTGGACTTATGGTCAAGTATGTAACAAAAGATTTATCAGCAAAGCTTTTTTTCTTATCTTTCAAGTATAGAATAACGCCGACAAACAGTACGATCAGTAGCAATGGCCATAATTGTTCACTCAGTTGAAATGTACCGATGAAATTATCTCTAAAATTTCCCCATCTGTTTTCTAGTAGTTGACTAAAAGAAAGTTGTACTCCGCTTGGAGATAAGATCATTTGAAAAATGCCTCTAATATTTAAGAATTCGTGCTTTAGATCGAAAACAATAAGAGGGAGTTGTGTTAGCACGAGCGCAAAAAATGCCAAGACTGTCGATCGAAGAGAAACCAATTTTTTAATGTACACCATCAACAACATTGGCAAGAAACTTACGAGAAGCGTTGCTGCAGTAGCGGTTTCGAAATGAGTCATCATGCCAAGTATAAAGGCTAATAAAGGAAAAAACCTTTCATTTTTTTCAAGCGTACGATAAAGAAAATAAAGAAAAAATACAGTTAAGAAAGAAATAGGAAAAGGAGGCCAAATAAATCTCGATTGAGTAATTATAAGTGGAGATATAGCTATCAAGAGACTTACAAAAAGCGCACTCTTAATATCAAACATTTTCCGTAAAAATATAAAAGAAAAAAATACAGTACCAATTCCCAATAAAAACATAAGAATCATAGAGGCATATGGGTCACCATTACTTAAGAAGAATGGGATCGATAGAAGATAGTACCACCCAGGTCCCTGAAAAAATCCACCTCCACCAACTAATGTACCAATGAGTGTGGGTGTTCGATCTACAACGATTTTTTTTACTTGTAGCAAATGCTCTCCCTGATCGAAGCCAAATAAATAATTATGATTTAACAACTCAATTCCGCGAGGAACTGATGCGACAAGTAGGATTATAATTAAAAACCACCATTGATATTTGTTCATCGTAAATAGTTTTTTTAATTCATCCATACAAAATCCTCCCCAGTTGTATTATACAAACTTTTCAATATTATTTAGTCCTGAGCTTCTCAACCCTCAATGCTCCAAATGTGGCCACTTTCTCTCTTTCTCCCCATGCGCTAACAGTATTATTTAGCCAACTGTCCTGAAATGCTTGACTACTCGGATCCTCTTGAATAATTACATAAAGAATCTTAGCCTCTTTCGTAGGAAAATAATTTTTTTCTTTTCCAGAGTACCAAAACAAATATTCCCACGCCTGCTGAGACCAATATGGAATTGTATAGGATTGAATATCAAATGATTCATCTTTCCCCTCCTGATAAACCCATGCAATTACTCTTTCCTGATCTGAATACTTCAACTCAGCCTGAGTTGTTTGGAAGTAAATATTTTTATTATTTGGAATATTTGAAAACCAAACATACATATGTATTCCGACTAGTGAAAATACTATTAAAAGTCCAAGTTTGAAATAGGCTCGCATGATCTTCTCCAGGCATATTGCTATACCTAAAATAAGACCTATACCGGATAGTAAAAAGAAGTGCTGAATAACATCATGTCTTAAAAGTATCAGAGTAAGCAGTGGAATAAAAATCCATAAGAGTATCAGGAATGAACTCGCATCAAGTACTTTATGTTTTTCTCTCCATAACACGAAAACTATCAGCAACACCAAAGGAATTACAGAGAAACTAATTGGTAAGATAAAATCCGACATGAACTGTATAAACATTTTTATCGCATGACTTACGGTAGACACAAACGAAAAATATTGAGTGGGATTATTCAAGAGCTTCATGAGACTATTTGTTATCAAGAACTCATGTCTTATATCAAAAAAGAGATATGTGCCAAAAGCTGTAAATAATAATAGTGTTAGCGACAATATCAATACCGATATCCTTTCTTTTAAGAAAATCCTCCAATATTTTAGTAGCACAATTGCCATGACAATTGACAAAAATGGGAGATTTATAAATTCTACTTGAAAAGTTATTCCAAAGAATATCGAGACTAGTAGCAAATATTTTCTGTCTCCCTTAATATATTTGTATAAAAAGTAAAAAAACAAAGCGCCCATCGGTACAGATAAAGGAGGATTTGATAACCACCGAGAATATACTATGGAACCAAATGAGACGGTAAATAAAATGGCTGCTATATACCCAGTTCTCTTGTTAAAGAAGTCTCTTCCGATTATATATACGAGAAAAACCGTTACGCTCTGAATTAAAATAAGAAATCCCGATATAAATATAGGATTACCAAGGCTTAGAAAAAATGGAATACTACTAAGGTAGTAAAAAAGAGGGCCATGAAAGATACCATCAACATCTGTTTTCGGGCCAATTAAGATAAGCTTATGGCTCATCACCAGATCCCTTATCACGAGCAAGTCTCTCCCCTGTTCAGGACCAATAAATAAATTACTAGGTAACGAATAAAACCTTAAAAAAAATGCCAATACAAATAATAAACCTAGAGCTATAATTGTTTTTTTTGCTTTCACTCTTTTTCCACCACTTTCATAGATAAGTTCTTATTTGGATAGTTCACTTCAAAAACTGTCTTATATATTTGCGGAAAATCACCAGGAGCACCTATGAGCAGAACATTTCTATCTTCCTCATCATATCGAAATGGACGAAATTCAAAATTTGCAAAAGCCAGCTTATCAGGTCTAGTTCCTCCACCTGCTAAATACTGAGCAGGATCATACTTTAGATAAAAAAGGAAAAAAATATATGATTGAGACATCTCGCCTCTATCTGAAACAATTATTTTTCGATATTTTTCTTGAATCGGCTTAACATATTCAGTCACTTGTCTGTGTCCATACTGCCAATCCAACGCATAGTAATAATTTT
>CALRDJ010000042.1 GCA_943354875.1 Candidatus Levybacteria bacterium GW2011_GWA1_37_16
GTAAAGAATGCTTTTAAAAAATCTTCAGCAGAAATAGTTCTTCATTTGGCTGCAAAAGCAGATGTTGATGGATGCGAGAAAGATAAGAAGTGGGACACTCAGATACTGGGATATGAAGATCTAGCAAAGCGAGAAATGGAATGGAGAGAGAAAAAAACTGCTTGGGCAGTAAATGTGATGGGCACTAAAAACATAGTAAAAGCATGCGAGGAGTATGGGAAAAAACTTATATATATATCTACGGATTTCGTTTTTTCAGGAGATGATCAGCCAGAAAATGGATACTCAGAGAAAGATTTGCCAAATCCAGTTAATTGGTATGGGGAAACGAAGCATGAGGGAGAAAAAGTTATTCAGGAGTCAGCGATTTCTTCAGTCATAGCACGAATCGCATATCCATATCGCGCAGTTTTCCATAAAAAGGATTTCGTTCGGGCAGTTTTAGGGAAATTGCAGGGAGGTGCATCTCTTTCAATGGTAACTGATCACCTAATGGCTCCTACTTTTATCGACGATATAGCTATGAGCATCGATCTACTTCTAAAAAACAATGTATCTGGGATTTATCATGTGGTCGGTAGTACAGAGATTTCCCCTTTTGATGCTGCAACTATGATCGCAAATAAGTTCCAAATATCAGATCCTGTGATCGAAAAAACAACTCGCGCAGAATTTTTTAAAGACCGTGCACCTAGACCTTTTCAACTATACCTTCGAAATGATAGAATAGTACAATTAGGCGTGAAAATGAGAGGACTTGATGAAGGATTGGAAGAGATAAAAACTCAATCTTCACAGTCGTCTTGATTTAATTATTTATGACTATCACATTTGTAGGACATGGATATGTAGGACTGGTAACGGCTGCGATTTTCGCTGACTTAGGAAATAAGGTTTGGGTTATCGGTCACACTGCTGAAAAAGTAGAAAATCTGAAAAAAGGAATAATACCTATTTATGAGCCAGGGCTTGAAGAGGTAGTAAGGAGAAACGTAAAAGCTAAGCGTTTACTATTTACTCTTGATTATTCTCCAGCCATAGCAGAATCTAAAATAGTATTTATCGCTGTCGGAACACCTCCCCTTCCATCTGGTGAAGCAGACTTATCTGTCGTATTTGACGTTGCGGAGAAAGTAGGAAAAAACTTAGATGACTATACCGTAGTGGTGGTAAAAAGTACTGTTCCTATCGGTACGAATTATCGAGTTCAGGAGTTAATTGAAAAGGTAAAGCCTGGAGAAGCACATTTCGATGTCGCATCAGTTCCAGAATTTCTTCGAGAGGGTCAAGCACTTTCAGACACACTTCATCCAGATAGAAATGTTATTGGGACAGATACCGTTGAAGCCCGCGATGTATTGCTCGAGTTACACAAGTCAATTGATGGGCCAAAGGTTTTGACTAATGTCAGAACTGCAGAAATGATTAAGTATGCTGCTAATGCATTCCTCGCTACTAAAATTTCTTTTGCAAATGCGATCGCTCAGCTCTCTGAGGAAACAGGTGCTGATGGTATAAAAGCATTGGAGGCGGTGGGATTGGATAAAAGAATTGGTCGTTCATTCTTGTCTCCAGGGGCAGGGTATGGAGGAAGTTGTTTCCCTAAGGACGTAAAAGCTATTATCGCTATAGCCAAAAGTCATGGATATGATTTTAAGCTCTTAAAAGATGCGGAGGAGATCAATAAGCAGGCTATGGAGAGGATGGTATCCAAAGCTGTAAGTATTCTGGGTGGTTCTGTAAAAGGAAAAATGATTACCGTCTTGGGTCTTTCCTTTAAACCAGATACGGATGATATGCGCGATGCTCCGTCTGTATTTGTTATCAATAAGTTGATTGAAAAAGGTGCAAAAATAAAAACATACGATCCCATAGCGATGGAAAATGCAAAGAAAATTATGAAAGACATAACATTTACCAAGGATGCATATGACGCAGTTACAGATAGCGAGCTTGTAATAGTCATGACTGAATGGAATGAATTTAAAGAATTAAATTTAGAAAAAGTGAAAAAACTTATGAAGAGTTTGGCAATCCTTGATGGTCGCAATATTTACGAGCCTCAAAAGATCAAGGATCTTGGTTTCTCCTACGTAGGTGTTGGTAGATAAATACTCTATGAAAAAAAAGGCGCTTGTAACTGGAATGACGGGGTTTGCTGGCAGTTTTTTAACTGAGCAGCTCTTAAAAAATCCCGAGAATGAAATATATGGAACTTATTTGGAAGATTCGCATATCGAGAAATTTCATTTGAAAAATTCAGTAACATTGCTGAAAGCAGATTTGACAAATGTTCTAGATGTGAAGCGAATTATTTCAGAAGTAAAGCCTGATCAGATATATCATTTGGCCGCATTTACATCACCTGCTGATAGTTTTAAAAATCCTGTTGAAACATTTGTAAATAATGTAAGCGCAGAAATTCACTTGTTGGAATCTGTCAGGACTCAGGTACCAATAGCTCAGGTACTCATCATATCGTCATCTGATATTTATGGAAAAGTTAATTCTGTGGACTTACCGATCGATGAAGATACGCCTCTTATGCCTACTAACCCATATGCTGTGTCTAAAATTGCTCAAGACTACTTAGGGCTTCAGTATCATCTTTCGTACGGGACTTCAGTTGTCCGTGTTCGTCCATTTAACCATATAGGACCACGTCAATCACCACATTTCGCCATACCCGCATTTGCTCGTCAGATAGCGCTGATCGAGAAAAAACGACAGGAACCCATACTAAAAGTGGGAAATCTCACTGCGAAGCGAGACTTAACTCACGTGCAGGACATGGTTCGAGCATATGAGCTAGCATTGGAAAAAGGAGTTTCAGGCGAAGTGTATAATATCGGATTTGGAAAATCATATCCTATGGCAGAAATTTTGGATATATTACTGTCTTACTCTACAGAAAAAATTATCACTCAGGAAGATGATTCATTATCCAGACCGATAGATAACCCGGAGCTTTTGTGTGACACTGCAAAGTTTAAAAAAGCGACTGGATGGGAGCCTAAGATCTCTCTCGAGCAGGCACTCCAGGAGACGCTGGATTATTGGCGAAATATAGTTTAAAATAAGTACAGATGAAAAGAGCATTAATTACTGGTATTACAGGGCAAGATGGTTCATACTTGGCAGAACTTCTACTCGAAAAGGGCTATAAAGTCTTCGGGCTAACTCGTCGGACCAGTACCGTAAATAATGAACGCATTAAGCATATTCAGGAAAAAATAGAGCTTTTACAGGGAGACTTATTGGATCAGAGTTCGCTGGCATCTGCGATTAATGATGCGGAACCTGAAGAAGTTTATAATTTGGCAGCGCAGTCTTTTGTCAAAACATCTTGGAACCAGCCAGTTCTCACGGGAGAATTCACCGCTATTGGTGTAACTCGTATGCTTGAAGCGATTCGTACGGTAAATTCGAAGATTAAATTTTACCAAGCTTCTTCCTCGGAGATGTTTGGAAAAGTGACTGAAACACCCCAGAAAGAAACGACTCGTTTTTATCCTCGCAGTCCATATGGAGTTGCCAAGGTATATGGTCACTATATTACTCTCAACTATCGTGAGAGTTATGACCTCTTTGCGTGCTCAGGAATCTTATTCAATCACGAATCTCCTCGTCGGGGACTGGAATTTGTAACACGAAAAATAAGTAACGCCGTGGCACGGATAAGTCTTAATAAGCAGGAGAAGTTAGAGCTTGGAAATCTGGATTCAGAAAGAGATTGGGGATTTGCAGGCGACTATGTGGAGGGCATGTGGCGCATGCTTCAACAGGATCAACCAGATGACTATGTTATCGCTACGGGTGAGAAGCACTCTGTTAGAGAATTTGTAGACTTGGCTTTTAGTGTAGTAGGTATTACTGATTGGGAAAAATATGTAGTACCAAATAAAAATGAATTCATGAGGCCAGCAGAAGTAGATTATTTGATTGGCGATTATAGTAAAGCCAAGGATAAATTGGGATGGACGCCCACCACTAGCTTTAAAGATCTAGTGAATATGATGGTTACAGCAGATCTCGAAATGGAAAAAAGGAGTAATGCTTAATCCTATGCAACGCGCTCTTGTAGCAGGCGGAGCGGGATTTATCGGTTCACATCTCTGCGAAAAACTTCTAAACGACGGGTATGCAGTAACTGCAGTTGACAATCTCATCACCGGAAGCGAAAAAAACATCGAACATCTTAAATCCAATCCAAATTTTAGTTTTGTTAATCAAGATATCTCTATTGGAAATTTGAAATTGGATATTGGAAATTTGAAATTTATATTTCACCTCGCTTCTCCGGCTTCTCCGAATGCCAAGAGTCCAAATAGCTATATTAATCATCCTCTAGAAACGCTGAGAGTAAATTCACTTGGCACAGAAAGACTACTCGAGTTGGCAAAAAAAGACGGAGCACGGTTCTTATTTGCTTCCACCTCTGAGATATATGGAGATCCGACTGTTTCGCCACAACCGGAAACGTATTTCGGAAATGTGAATCCGAACGGAGTGCGTTCTGTGTATGATGAGGCGAAGCGATATGGTGAGGCGATCACGATGGCATATGGAAGAACATATGGAGTGGATGTGAGGATTATCCGTATTTTTAATACCTATGGGCCCCATATGCAAAAAGATGATGGGCGAGTGGTGTCTAACTTTATCGTTCAAGCGTTGAATAATTCCCCGATTACTCTGTATGGTGATGGAAGTCAGACGCGAAGTTTTTGTTATGTCGATGATATGGTAGATGGGTTTTGTAGGGCTATGTTTAGCGAGAATACGAATCGTGAGGTGTTCAATATAGGAAACCCCGATGAGCGCACCGTTGCTGAACTTGCTACAATTATAAAAGAAGCTGTAGGTTCCAGTTCAGAAATAATAACTGAAGATTTGCCGGAAGACGATCCTAAAAAACGTCGTCCAGATATCACCAAGGCTAAATCTGTTTTAGGTTGGGAGCCGAAAGTGAACTTATCAGACGGATTGGCCAAGACTATAGAGTATTTTAAGACGGTATAATTCTATATATATGAAAGTAGTAGTAATCCCCGCCACATATAACGAAAAAGGTAACATAGAGCGACTCATCAAGATTTTGGAAGAAGAAGTTTTCTCTAAAATCCCTAACCATGAGATGCATATTTTAGTGGCAGATGATAATTCTCCAGATGGAACAGCGGATGCAGTAAGAGAGCTAAAGAAAAAATATAAAAATCTCGATGTTAACGTAGGTGAAAAAAAAGGATTGGGCGCTGCATACATTCGAGTTATGACATACGCTATAGAAAAAATGGATGCAGATATTGTCTGTGAAATAGATGCAGACTTATCGCATGACCCCAGAGCACTTCCAGCGTTTCTTAAAAAAATCGATGAGGGATTTGACATAGTTGTGGGCACTCGTTACAGCGATGGTGGATCTATGCCTCCGAATTGGCCGATTCAGAGAAAAGCATTTTCGGTGCTGGGAAATTTATTAGTACGATCTATTACCGGTCGTTTTAAATATCATGATTGGACGGGTGGTTACAGAGCCATTACGAAAGAGGCATTTTTGAAAGAGCGAGGCAAGATGGCATTATATCAAGGATACACATTTCAGGTGGCTTTCATGTATAAAGCTATTTTAGACGGCTTTACAATAGCAGAGGTTCCCATTCATTTTGCTGATCGTGAATTGGGCAGATCTAAAATCGCACCACTTGAGTATATTGTTAACTTACTAAAGTATGTAATTACAGAGCGAATTATGGAACTGAAGAGATTTGTTAAATTTCTTTTCGTCGGAGGTACGGGATTTTTGGTTCAAGTGGCTACTCAGGAGATTGCACTTCGTTTCGGATTATCTCTCACTCTTGCATACGCATTTTATGCATCGCAGACGCTTTTTTTTGGTAATACTGTAACTGTCACCTCAGAGCAGTTGATTGCTCTCAACCAGGGTATGGCGGCAGGTATCGGTGCAGAATTTGCGATTCTTTGCAACTTTATGTTTAATAATTTCTGGACGTTTAAGGATACTCGTAGTATTAAAAATTCTTCTCCGTTTGCAATACGGCTTTTAAAGTTTAATTTCACCTCACTGGCTTCTATTTTACTTCAGTCCTTAGCGGTGTGGCTGGGTGTCAGATTACTCGGAAGCAATTTTCCGCTTTTCTCTCTTATGATTCCGACTCGTATCGCAGTGTTATTTCCGACTATTATCCTTCTCGTAATTCCACTAAATTACATTATTTATAATAAAATCATTTGGAAAACTCAGTATTTGAAAAAATCGAGTTAATATTCTTCCGCATGAAAAACTTTTTCCGGCAAAGAGACACCATCATACTTGCTTGTATCATCGGAATCGCGGCATTCTTTAGGTTATATAGAATTAGTGATTATATGACTTTTTTGGGCGATGAGGGTCGAGATGCGCTCGTTGTATATAATATTCTACATGGAGACCTAACACTCTTGGGGCCTCGTTCCTCAGCTGCTGACTTTTATTACGGACCTATTTATTATTATATGATAGCTCCGTTTCTATGGATTTTTCAATATAATCCTGTAGGACCTGCGGTATTTATAGCACTTCTCGGGGTTGCTACGGTGTTTTTAATCTATAAAATAGGAAAAGAATTCTTCGGTACTTATGCAGCTATCACTGCAGCGCTTTTATATTCGATTTCGCCACTTATCGTTTCATATTCACGTTCTTCGTGGAACCCAAATCCGTTACCATTTGTCTCTCTTCTGAGCATATATCTTCTCTACAAAGCAATTTCTCGCCCTGCGCCATTATTATTTCTGATAGTTGGATTTCTGCTCGGCATAGGACTGCAGTTGCAATATATATCTCTATATCTCGTTTTGATTGTGGGCATATATGTATTTCTTAGCTATTTATATATCTACAGAAGAATAAACTTCACGAAGTTGATTCAGAGCTATGGGAGAATTCTCATCGGATTTATAGTAGGATTTACTCCGTTTTTGGCGTTTGAGATACTGCATGGTTTCCCAAACAGTAAGACAATTTTTCGCTTTATTTTATATGGAAATCCTGGGGAGATAGTGGGAGGACAAATGCCATTTGGCGAGAAAGTAGGAGATGCATTTTTTCGTCTATTTGGTCGCTTAGTAGTTAATTTTCCTGCTCCAGATTTAGTAAAAGAAGCGAGTTTAGATGTCAGACTTTTTCATGCGGCCGTAGTTATTTTAGGGTTAGCGAGTGTTGGGTTAATTTTATTTCAATGTTTTAAAGCATTCAGACAAAGCAAAGAAAAGTTTTTACAGTATGCGCTTATAGCGCTGTGGATGTGTCTGGGAATTGTCTTATTCGGATTTTATAGGAAGCTTATTTTCGATTATTACTTTGGTTTTATGTTTCCAGTTTCTTTTTTACTCGTTGGAAATCTACTGCAGTTTTTCTGGAGACAAAAATATTTGAAGTTCATATCTTTGGCAGTGTTTGTAGCATTGCTGTATATAAACCTGCAGGGGATTCCGTTCTTGTCAGAGCCAAATAGGCAAAAGGATCAGGTAAAATCGATAGCAGATTTCGTGCTATCTCAAACGAACGGAAAACCATTTAACTTCGCACTTTTGACACTGGGGAATTCAGATCATGGATATCGCTACTTTTTCCGATTAGTCGATAGAGATCCAGTTATAATCCAAAACAACGAAATAGACCCCAAACGTAGTACGGTGACAGATCAACTTCTTATCGTTTGTGAAGATACGAATTGTCAGCCCGAGGGAGCGCAGGTTTGGGAAGTTGCAGGATTCGGAAGAGCGAAGATAATAGGAGAATGGGATGTATCAGTGGTGAAAGTTTATAAACTAGAGCACTATAAGGGGAAATAGCTTCTACTTTTCAGGTGTCATCCTGAATTTATTTCAGGATCTCCTCGTGTCTCTCATACTTTTTCCGCAAAAGTATGGTAAAACTCGCGAGCTAGTGAAAGATCACTAAAATCCTTCGTTCCTTAGCCGGGGGAATGGCGGCCCCCTCCAGGCATTCATCCCGATTGAATCGGGACTCAGCCCGGGCCTCCCCCTGGCAACTCACTGCAGATTTTTTAACGTGCTGCTTTCGAAGCTCGCAGATGAGGAGTTTTATGCTTAATACAATTTTCGAGGATCTATTTAGTGCAAACTCCAGGCATGTCTCCTCCATGAGGCGTAGGATATTTACAATAGTATCCTGTAGGACATGCCATACTGCCTGTTTCGCCTGCTATGCCACCACAAGCCTTCCCCTCTGCGCTAGTGCCTGTAGGACATACGAATTCACATTTGGATCCTGTCCTGCCCACATAGCTACCATCAGGACATATCTTGGCATCCATTGTACAGGCAACAGTATTGGTGTTGTCGGTGAATTTAAAGGTGGATAAAATCTGTGTCATTTCTTTTTCGGCCTCAGGAAATCTTTGCATCGTATCTTCTGTGGTGTTTAAATAATAGTTTTGCTGGATAAGATAAAGAATATTATCTCTTGACAAGATGGTGGTGATATCGTGTGCATCTAGTCTCGTTTCTCTCACTTGTAACCCATTGGCTCCATTTATCGAGACGGATTTTTTATAAGACTTATCTCTAGTCCTGCCTTCATCTTTCTTATCTTGCCAATATTTTTCAGGAGTTCTACTGTCGTTTGGATCTATGAAGATCATGATTCCATACGCGACGCTATTTGTGCCTCCATCTATTTGGGGATTAACATTTGCATTCGTGGGAATTATTTCAACGTAGGTAGCGCTTTCCTCTTTAATTTTCCATTCAGGAGGATATTTAAATGTGAACGTAGGTTTTGTATACGTTTTCCATTCAGATGGCGTTGGCGTGGGTAGGTTTTGGGGAGTTTGAGTAGGTGATTTTTCAATCGATGTAGTCAGGTTATAGATTGGATAAATTATGGTAATAATAGTTGCAACAATAAGAGCGGTAAAGCCCAATGAAGAGGCTACCAGTATGCCTATTACTAGCTTGGAGTTTGTAATCTTTTTTGCTACCACCAAGATGCTTAAGCACAGTAATGCAAACGCTAACACCATTAAGCCTGATAAGGCAAGGGTTGAGGTAGTGCTAGTACTCGGAATGTCCAAATCTTTTTGTAACATGCTTAGTCTTGGAAGAATAAGAAATACAGACGCTACGGCAAATGTGAGCTGGAACATGTTGAGTATAATTCCTGCGACTCCTAGGATTGCGTGAGATACGGATTTAACTAATGGAGTTACTGTTGATACTTCTGGATTTTGAGCGGCTGCTGGTATGGGCATGTTGTTATCCATTACTGATTAAATTTGAAGGTTGAGAGGATTTTCACAAAGACATCATGAGTTTCGCTTTGCTTGATAAATGGTTTGTCTAGCACATATGGATTGAATGCGACCCTTAGTAAGCTTTTATCGTTTCTTTGAAAGAATACATCATCTACTCCAAATTGAGCAGGCATCATAGTTGTTTTATATATATGTATTTCGTTTAATTCGCTTTCTGAATACATAAGCTTATTTATAAATTCAGTAGTCATTTGATCATGCTCAGCGATAAGAGTTTTGAAGCTTTTTTTGTTTGGGTTTGAGTAATTGGATATTCCTATAGAATAAGGACCACCCTCAAGTCCTTCAGCGAACTTCGTATCGGAAACGATAGTTACAGATTCTCCATCGAGTGTTCCCATAGTATTGCTGGGTTTTTCTATTTTCCATGTAGTGGGGTACTGTATGGAAAATCCCAATTTCGCATCGGTATAGGTGTTCCAATCTGTAGTTTTGTTATCAA
>CALRDJ010000043.1 GCA_943354875.1 Candidatus Levybacteria bacterium GW2011_GWA1_37_16
CAGCTCTGATCCGATATGCATGGTTTCCATGGATTTGAGTTTTTTGAGTGTAGTTGGATTCTTAGAGTCAGTAAATAAGAGGCAATAGGACTGCTTCTCTCCCCTTCCCACGCGTCCTCTGAGCTGGTGAAGCTGGGCGAGGCCAAATCGCTCGGTAGCCTCGATGAGCATAATGGTGGCATTTGGGATGTCTATTCCTACTTCCACGACTGGCGTGGCTACGAGGATATCAAATTCTTTGTTTTTGAACTGCTGCAGCACTGCATCTTTTTCCTTTGATTTCAGCTTTCCATGGAGCAAGCCTAGGCGCATATTTTTCGAAAAAACCTCTTTCTTCAGCCTTTCAAACTCCTGGCTGGCTGCTTTGACCGTAGTCATGTTTTCTGATTCTTCGATAAAGGGACAGATGATAAATGCCTGAGATCCAGTTTCTGCTATCTGTTCCTCCATCCATTCGTATGCTCCATCTCGTTTTTCCGGTGCTACAAGCCAGGTTTTTATCAGCTTTCTTCCTTTCGGGAGTTCACCGAGGGTAGATAAATCTAAATCTCCATAGATGGTGAGCGCGACCGTGCGTGGAATAGGCGTGGCAGTCATGGTAAGGAGGTGTGGGTTAACTCCCTTATCTTTTATGAGTGCACGCTGGCGGACGCCGAAGCGCTGTTGCTCATCGATGATAACTAGTCCCAGCTTTTCGAAAGCAATTTTTTTAGAAAGCACAGCATGGGTGCCCACCAGAATATGAAATGCGGAATCCTCAATTTTCAACTTGTTACTGCCTGTTGCGAGGCTGATTTTGACTCCAAGCGGTTCGAGGAGGTTTGAGATCGTGTTGTAATGCTGGTTGGCCAGGATTTCAGTAGGTGCCATAATGACCGACTGCAGTCCATTTAAGTGCGATGCATACATGGCTATCATGCCGACTACCGTCTTTCCGCTTCCGACATCTCCCTCTAGAAGTCTGTTCATGGGTTTACTCATTTCCAGATCGGAGAGAATCTCATCAACTGCCTTTTCCTGTCCTGCAGTTAGTTGAAATGGGAGCGATGCTATGAACGCGTCAATGTGCTTGCGAAACTTTTTAATGGTTAAAGGTTTTGTGACGGTTTGTTTTAGCCATGTACTTTTTCTTTCCATGGCTGATAGTTGCAGGAGAAAGAGTTCATCAAATGCCAGCCGACGACGAGCTTCATCCGCTGATTCCAGAGATTTGGGAAAATGGATTTCTTTTATAGCGTTTTGGATTGATAAGAATTGATTATCCGTCAATATAGAGTCAGGAATATGATCGAGTAGTTTTTCTACTTGGTTCTGAAGAAATTTACTGGTTTGACGACGTAACCACTTCGATGAAACACCTTTTGTCTCCGGATAGATGGGCACTAGTCGACTGGTATGGATAGGTTCGATATGCTCGATAAGCAATTCATATTCAGGTGACTGCAGCACTATTTTATGAAGAAATTCCTCTACTTTTCCAGATAACGCTACTGTATCGCCGATTGCGAGTGACTTGACGATATAGGGCTGATTAAACCACGTGACTGCGATTTCTCCAGTCTCATCTTTTACTCTAGCTCTTTGGAGTGTTTTAAATCTTCTGGTAAAATCAGTTTTGATTTCTATTATCTCGCCTTGAATAGTGACGATTTCGCCTGGTTGAACATCTTTTATCTTGGAGATAAGCGAGTAGTCATCATAGCGGAAAGGAATATGATAAAGAAAATCTTCAATTTTTTTTATGCCGAGTTTTTCGAGCCTACTGGCATACATTTTATAGATGCGGGAAACATCTCTTACGGGAGTTTGTAGGTCCATAGAGTTACAATTTTATTGTATGAGAAAAGGAAGGACAGATGTGGCGATAAGCGCCAATGACGAAATGACGACTACTACTTTCCAGATCCATCCATGTTTTCGAATAGAATCCATATGAGAAATTATATCATTTTTTCTGGAGTCGTTCCACATCTCTCCAGCCGATATCGGTACGATAGTGAAGATTGTCGTCTTCTATTGAGATAAGAGACATCGCTTCGTATGTTTTTTTTCTCGCTTCGATGACATCCTTCCCTTCTCCGATCACATAAAATAGTCTGCCTCCATTGGCGGAGAACTTTTTGCCAACTCGTTTAATTCCCGAGCCAAAAATAGTGATGCCTGGTTTTTCCATGGCTGTTTCGAGTCCTAGGATTTCTTTCCCTTTTACCTTTGTATAGTCGCTTGGATAACCATTAGCACAGCCCGCGACGCTTATTCTGGTTTTTTCATCAAATGAAATTTTTATCTTGGAAAGTCTTTGGTTAATCACTGCATCCACTAAATCATAATAGTCGATTTCTATGCTGGATAAGATCACTTCAGCTTCTGGGTCTCCCCAGCGACAATTAAATTCTATGATTTTAACTCCCCTACTCGTTACCATAGCTCCTAAATACAAGATTCCTTTGTATGGCCTTCCTTCTTTCTCCATCCCACTCATCAAGGGTTTCAGGATGGTATCCTCAACTTCTTTGATGATCTGGTTTGTAGCCACGAGGGCGGGAGCTACGCTTCCCATTCCTCCGGTATTTGGTCCTAGGTCGTTATCAAAAGCGGTTTTATGATCTTGTGCGCTTTTGGCTATGACATAATCTTTTCCGTCACAGATGGCAAAAAGAGAAAATTCTTCACCGATTAAACCCTCTTCTATGAGAAATGTTTCGCCTGCTTTTCCAAAGGATTTCATCTGATCAATTGCATCATATGCTTGTTCTTTCGTTTCTGTTCGGATGACCCCTTTTCCAAATGCAAGTCCATATGCTTTTATAAACAGTAATCGATCACCAAGTTTTTGTACATATTCCTTTGCACTTTTTATATCTGAGAATGATCGGTATTCGGGAATGGGGAGATCGTATTTTTGCATAAAGCTTCGAGACCATGCCTTATCCCATTCTAGTTGTGAGGCTTTTTGTGTAGGACCAAAGGCTTTTATTCCGAGAGCTTGTAATCTGTTGACGTATCCAGCGGCGATACTATCATCTTGGGCGACATCTACTAAGTCTATGCTTTCTTTTTCGCAAACATTTACAATTCCATCGAAATTCGTCATGGAAACTTCAGGATAGTTTTTTATTTTTTTATTGTTGAGATCTGTCAGTCCGTTTCCGGGAGTTATGATAACTTTTTTGACTCGTTTGCTTTTCGCATAGGTCTCTGCGAGAGCATGTTCGCGGCCGTTTTGTCCGATGACTAAAACATTCATATTTTTAATGCCAGAAGGCGCGGCGAGTAGTAAATACCATAGGAATCCCGGCTTTATCTGCGGCGTCGATCGACGCTTGGTCGTTCATGGAGCCTCCTTGCTGGACGATAGCGCCGATGCCGGCTTTGGTTGCAAGTATAACGCTGTCGTCAAAGGGAAAGAAGCTGTCACTGGCCAGAATCGCTCCATCTATATGTGCTTTAGCCTGGTCAAGTGCGATTTTGACAGATCTCACTCGAGACGTTTGTCCGGTGCCGATGCCTCTGGTCATCGGGAGGTTTTTATCGACCACGATAATAGCATTAGATCTGATCCTGGTGATATATAGCCATGCAAGCTTCATTTGTTCAAGTTGTTTTTCGGTAGGATTTTTCTTCGTAACTACCTTCCACTCCTTAAATCCTTTGGCTAAATCATCGTCATGGGTCTGTACTACATATCCACCATCAATCCATTTGATGTCAAAGCGCTTGGATCTGGATTTTTTCAAAGCACCGAAGGTGTAGATTCCCATGGTTTTTCTCACTTTTGATAAAAACTCTACTGCCTGTTTTTCGGCGCGTGGCGCAGCTATGATGTCGATATTGCTCTTTCTTTCATCTTTAAAGTTTCCGACTATTTCTGCAGTTTTTTTATCAAGTGGTTTATTAAGAATTATGACTCCACCAAATGCAGACTCAGGATCTGCTTCGATAGCGCGTTCCAACGCTTCAGTAATTGTTTCGCCTAAGGCGATGCCACAGGGATTGTTATGTTTTATGACCACTGCTGCGGGTTCCTTAAATAGTCGTGCTAATTCTAGTCCTGCATTTATGTCGGTGACATTCGTCAGAGACAATGCTCTTCCCCACAGTTTCTTCAGATTTTGAAAAGGAGAATTAGATTGGGGGTGTAAATATACGGCTGCTTTTTGGTGAGGGTTTTCACCATACCGTAGATCCATGAATTTCCGTCCGGCGAGGGTGTGTTCCTGTGGAAATAATTCATGAGATAAATATCCAGCGACTTGTGCGTCGTAAAAAGAAAGATGATGAAATGCTTTTCCAGCGAGCCAGCGTCTAAATACATCAGTCACTTTACGTGAATGGAGTAGTTTGATCACCATATGATAATCATTTGGGTCGATAACGACGAGAACGCTCTCGTGATTTTTCGCAGCTGCACGTACCATGGTAGGTCCGCCGACATCGATCGTTTCGATACTGGGTGTTTTTTCAAATGGATAGAGATTGCAGACGACGATATCGATAGGTTTTATATCGAGAGCTTCCGCTTCCGCTCGGTGTTTCGCGTTTTTCCGGTCATATAAAATTCCAGATTCTATCTGAAAACTGATGGTTTTCATCCGTCCGTCAAAACTTTCTGGATTTTTCGTAATTTCCTGGATAGGAATAACCGGGATATTGTTTTCGGTGAGGACTTTGGCGGTGCCACCTGAGGAGATAATGTGGTATCCGAGATCAACCAGAGCTTTTGCTAGCTCTTCGATACCACTTTTATTATATACACTGAGTAAGGCGTATTTTTCTTGTGTCATGTATCAGTTGGTAGCCGTGAATTTAACGAATTTGCGATTGGCTCTCCCAATTATATAGGATCCATCTGAAAAAGTGAAGCTCGCATCTTTTATGTGCTCACTATTGAGTGTTATGCCACCCTGCTCTATGGTTCTTCTCGCATCCGACATGCTTTCTGCCAAGCCCACTTTAACCAGTACAGATGTAAGGGCTTCGCCTATTTTCACTTCCCCACTAAATACAGGAATTTCTATATTTGTAGTATTTCTATTTTGGATGAGATCTACGAAATGTGCTTGGGCTTTTTCTGCGTCTTCTGGAGAATTTAATTGCTTAACCACTTCGAATGCGAGTTGTTTTTTAAACTTTACGGGATTTTCACCGGATTCCATATCTTTCGCTATTTGTCGTACTTCGTCCATAGGAATATCAGTGAGGTATTCCATGCCCTTCACTATGACATCGTCAGGTAGTGTCATCATTTTTCCGAAAAGATCTTCAGGTCGATCAGTGAGCGCTATCGCATTTCCTTCGGTCTTTCCTATTTTCTTGCCTGTGGAGTCACTGAGAAGTGGTGTCGTCATGACGAACTTATCTTTATGAAGTATTTCTTTAACGAGCTTACGGCCTACTAACATGTTAAACATTTGGTCAGATCCTCCAAGTTCCAGGTCTACTTCCATAGCGACAGAATCGTATCCCTGAAGAAGTGGATAGAAGAATTCGCGGAACTTAATCTCTTCTCCATTTTTCATGCGTTCTTGGAATAAATCACGTTCGATAATCTGTTGAAATGAAACGTGATCCATGATGTTTAGGATATCGACTAATTTCAATTCGTTCAGCCAATCGCCGTTAAATAAAATTTCGACTGGATTTTCACCTTCAAATCTGACTATCTTACTCGCTTGCTTTACATAATCCACCGCATTTGCTCGCAGCTCCTCTCGAGTAAAGAATTTGTCTCGTGCTTTCGTTTTTCCCGATGGATCTCCAGCTTGTCCCGTGCCGTCGCCGATGAGAAATATGACCTGATGACCGAGGTCCTGCCATTGTCTGAGTTTTCGAAATCCGACCATGTGGCCGATATGGAGCTGGGTCCCTGTGGGATCAAAACCCTGGTAGAGTTTTAATTTTTTACCACTCTGTAGCACTTTTTCCAGTTCTTCTCGAGTAGGATAAATCGTATCGACACCACGTGTTAAAAGTTCTTCTATCTTGTCCATAGGCACAGTATAGCATATTTTTTTACCATACTTTTCTCGCAACTTTTGCGACGAGTTTTAGCTTTTTTTCCTGATCGGCAAATGATACATTATTTCCTTTCGCCACTGACGCAAATCCACACTGGGTGCTGAGTGCTAATTGATCAATTGGCAAGAACTGAGCGGCTTCTTCGATTCTTTTCCTGACATCTTTCGGTCTTTCGAGCTTCGGCGTTTTCGTTGAGATAAGACCGAGAACTACGATTTTATCTTTCGGTACGTGGCGGAGAGGCGAGAAATCTCCCGCTCTATCACTATCGAATTCGAGAAGAAATCTATCGACCTGAGATTTTCCAAATACCGTCTCGGCTATTGCTTCGTATCCGCCTTTGGCCATAAAACGGTTCTTATCATTTCCGCGACAGATATGGAGTGCTTTCGTTCCGGAAAAATCTCTGAGTACTTCGTTTATCATCTCGACTCCTTCGGACACTAAGGTATCTGGATTAAGTCCTTTATTTCGGAACCACTCCTGCTGAATCGGATCCAGCAGCATGCCAAATTCGGGTGCATCGATTTGTATATGGGTCACTCCGATTTCCTCAAGTTTTTTCACTCCCTGTTTTAAAATCTTCGTAACATCAGAGAGAAATTCCATGGGAGATGAGTACGCTATATCAGAAATGCCGGGTGCGAAGTAGTATGACATCATCGTCGGGCTAGGAATGGTAATTTTCACTGGTTTGTTTGTGATTTTTTTCAAAAATAAAAATTCATCGACTGAAATATCATGAATTTTTTTAAGTTTCTTCACTACCCCCACCGTTACTGGATCGATGATTTTATCTCCTTTCATATCAAACCAAATTACTGAATTTCCGGGAATATCCCACTGAAACCCACTGACAGATGTCACGAAATTATGGCAAAACACCGGTCGTCTAAGCTCTCCATCAGTGAGTATGTCGATGCCCGTTTTTTCCTGAATAGCGACTGCTTCTCGTATCGCTTTATTTTCGATCAGAGTCAATGCTTTCTGGGTAATTTCTCCGTTTTTAAAACGCGTTTGCGCATCGAGGAGAAATTTAGGTCTGAGCATACTTCCGACGACATCTGCCCTTATGATTGTTTGATTATTTTTCATATATCCTTCTTCTGGATAATAACTCTTTGGGATATCGGACTAAAATCCATCTCATGTCCCTTAATAAAATCCTGATCTACTCGTATACGTTGTTCTGGTGTGAGTATCGGCGTGGGTGCATCAATTACATCCAAATTTTTAACACCTGGAATAGACCTAATGGCATTTTCAAACTCATCTTTGGAAAATGCTGCAAAAAATGAGTCCCTGAGGAGATCTCGTACTCCCTCTCTCGTAACTTTTAAACGCTGCGTTAATGCTTCTTTGAATGCAGGAGTATTGTCTCTCTGAAAATCAGCGATAACTATATGTCCTCCAGGTTTTGTAATGCGCAGGAGCTCTTCTAAGGTTTTTTTCAGTTTTTCTTCATCCGAAAGCTGATGAGTAGAGTTATGACACACAATCAAGTCAAAGATGTCGTCTTTTACTGGTATTTCATCAACTCCAGATGCAAAAGTACCGATGACCTGTTCTGGTAATAGTATTTTCGTCGCTTCATTTTTTGCATGAGATAACATTTGTTCACTGCCATCATGAAATGCCACGCGGGTAGCGCCCAAGGCAAGAAATTCTCTGCCGAGTCTTCCTGGTCCGCACATAGCATCCAGTGTTATCATGTCGGTGATTTTTTCAGCACCAAACAATCTTTGGATTTCCCAAGCCAGTAAAAGATCATCTGCTGTTTCTGGGTAATCGCACTGATCTATGTATGTCTGTATTTCGGCCGCAGTAAAAAGCTCTGATTTCTCAGGTTTACGCTTACTAAAATCTAAATTTTTAAGTCCAAACGGATCTTCATCCGGTTGTCTTTCTGGTAATTCGTTCTCCTTCATATATATCTTTCTGACTTTTTCCATAAAAAAAGCCCTTGTAAATCCTCAAACAAATCGTTTGAAAACTTACAAGGGCCCTGAAAAGGACGGTACCACCTTGCTTCCGTTTATCTCCTATGTTTTAGCCTCGGCTCCGAAGAGGCGGGCATAAAAAAATCCCTCGTCAAAGGGATTCAAGTTAGGCGATAAACGCTTATTCTCGAATGCTCCACTTTAAGCGACACATTCATGCGATATTACGGTTCGCACCCGGCTCGATCTACCCATTCGACATGCTCAGGGTTCAATCTACGGCTCAGAAGCGTATAATTCGTTTTGATGAATGCGGAAGATCTTGCACCAACCGTCTTCTCTCTAATGTCACTTCGTCAAAACTACTTCGACTTCTTCAACGCCTTTACTTAACTGTCTATAGTATGACAGAGTTGCGGTATGCTGTCAAGTTTCTATATAATAATAGATATGGATTTTAGGAGTCGAAGGCGTCGGCATGGTGGTTCAAATATCTTTCTCATAAATAAAGTAGTACGCTACGTTTTTTTCGGATTAATTGGATTATTTCTTATAACTATTATTCTATTTATTTGGTACAGTCGTGACCTCCCTACTCCTGGAAAATTAAACTCTACAGATTTGTC
>CALRDJ010000044.1 GCA_943354875.1 Candidatus Levybacteria bacterium GW2011_GWA1_37_16
AAAAAGCTAAATGGGCTAAGGTCTTTACCGTCAAAACAAGCTTTTTACAAAGGCTTCCTTTTGCTTCTTCTTTTCATGAATTATATGCCCCGCTCATGCCGTTTGCATTTGAAAACCTCTCATTTAAGAAATTTGACGTAATCATATCGGTTACCTCTGAGTCAGCTAAGAATATTCGGGTTCCTGAAGGGACGATTCACATCTGCTACTGTCTTACTCCTACGAGATATTTATGGAGTGGATATGGGCAATATTTTAAAACGTTTTGGTTTCGTCTTTTAACTATTCCTTTAGTTGCATATTTACGTAAAAAAGATCTATCGGCGTCTCAAAGGCCTGATGTTTTTGTCGCTATCTCGAAAGAAGTACAAAGAAGAATTAAAAAATATTATCATAGAGAATCAGGTGTTATTTATCCTCCAATTGCAATATCTCCTAAAGAGCGAGGCTTCATTCCATTAGATTCTGGGTACTTCCTCATAGTTTCTCGTTTGGTTCCCTATAAGAAGATAGATCTGGCCATAAAAGTATGTAATCAATTAAAGTATCCATTGAAGATAATAGGGACTGGATCTGAAGAAAGATTACTTCGAAAAATGGCAGGTCCAACTGTGCAGTTTTTGGGTACCTTGACTGATCAAGAATTGGTAGGGTATTATAGGAATTGTCGGGCTCTACTCTTTTGCGCAGAAGAGGACTTAGGTTTATCAGTTATTGAAGCGCAGCGGTTTGGTAAGCCAGTAGTAGCATATAAACGTGGGGGTGCGTTGGAGACCGTAGTGAATGGGAAAACAGGTATGTTTTTCTATCCACAAAGTGTGAATGCGCTTGCTAAGATACTTATTAAATTTAATAAAAAGAAATTTAATAGTAGGACTATAGAGAAGAATTCAAGCAGATTTTCAGAAAAGCAATTTACTAGAGAGATTAAAAAGGTTATTATTGACTCTATTAGAAGGAAATAATTATGAAAATTGTCGTATTTGCAGGAGGAGTAGGTACTAGGCTTTGGCCACTCTCGCGAAAGAACACTCCTAAGCAGTTTGGAAAAATTATTGGCGATAAGTCAACACTTCAGCAAACAGTTGGACGTCTTATTCCAGAGTTTGATCCTTCTAAGATATTTATAGCCACAGGGGAGAGATATGAATCTATTGTTCGTGAACAGCTTCCTGAGCTTCCAGCTGAAAATTTTATTTTCGAGCCAGAAATGCGTGATGTAGGACCAGCAATAGGATTAGTAGGTTCTATCCTCCACAAGCTTGATCCACAAGAGCCTATCGCGATTCTCTGGAGCGATCACTTGGTGAAGGAAGAAGAAAAATTCAGAATGGGACTTCGAATGGCTGAGGAATCGATTAATAGTGGAAATGCATCATTTGTCTTTATCGCCCAAAAGCCACGTTTTGCAAACCAAAACATAGGCTGGATAGAAATAGGAGACCCCATAAATGCGGAGTCAGATTCTGTGCGTATGTATGCATTTAAGCAATTACGATATCGACCAGAACTGGAAGAAGCAGAGGAGTTTTTCAAAAGCGGAAAATTTGTTTGGAACTTAGGTTATTTCGTAACTACTCCAGCTCAGTTGCTTTCAATGTTTGAAAAGTATACGCCAGAAATGTATGAAAAGCTTTTGACCATTCAGAAAGCATATGGAACGCAAGAGTATGCTACTACATTAGCAGAGCTATATCCTACTTTTGAGAAAATAAGTTTTGATGATGCAATACTAGTAAAACTTCCACCAGATAATATCTCGGTAATTTTAGAAGACTTGGGTTGGAGCGATGTCGGTGCATGGGAAGCATTAAAGGAAGCACTTGCAAAGACTGAAGATGAAAATGTAACACATGGAAACACGCTCTTAGAAGATAGTCGTGATTCGCTCGTATTTAATTATGCGAAGCAATTGGTGGTGGGAATTGATCTAGATCAGATGTTAGTTATTCAGACAGATGATGTAGTGCTTATTTGTCCAAAGACCTCCGTTCCGAAAATAAAAAAACTTGTCGAGAGTCTTTCAGGAACCGCCCACGAACATCTAGCGTAACTACTATGAAATACATCGAAGTTAAAAAAAGTGTTTTTTACGAAGTAACAAAACGTTTTATGGACATTGTTTCTTCTGTTCTTCTTCTCATACTGTTTTCTCCCATAATTATTATAGTAGCCATAGCTATAAAAACTGGGTCACGAGGTCCCACGCTTGCAGATACTCCTGAACGCGTAGGGAAAAACGGTTGTAGATTTAAAATGTATAAATTCAGATCTATGGTTGATAACGCGCACGAAATATTACATGAAAGTCCTAAATATGCAGAGCTTTTCGATGCCTATAAAAAAGGAAGCTATAAATTAAAGCATGATCCTCGCATCACCACTGCTGGACATTTTATACGAAAACATTCTCTAGATGAGGTACCGCAGCTTATAAATGTGTTAAAAGGCGAAATGAGTCTGGTAGGACCTCGGGCATACTATCCTGACGAGCTACGAGAGCAACAGAAGAAATATCCCAACACACGAAAAGCAGTAAAAGTAGTGTTATCGGTAAAGCCAGGAGTTACGGGATATTGGCAGGTATCTGGGAGAAGTGAGATAAATTTTGACAAACGGATTCAGATGGACGCGTATTATGTGCGCATGAGATCGATACTATACGACCTTTGGATAATATCTAAATCCCCATGGGCTATGATTTCAGGTAAAGGCGCCTTGTAATATTATTCTTCGCTTCGATCAGGATGACAATTCGTTTTGGCTCACTCTAGGTTTCTTGACATCGCTATCTGAAGTCGTATATCATAGGTGTTATGCCCGAAATTAAAAAGTTTGATTTAGGTTCTGAGCCCGTAACAGCAATGACAGATCCTAAGCCATCATTTTCTTCCTCTACTATGTCAAATCATAAAGGTTTTCCAAAAAAGAAAGTAACAGCAGCAGTAATTGTCTTAGGACTGTTGTTCGTGATCGTATTTTTTGGAATTATTCTACCGGCTCAGAGAGTATATTCTTCAGCGAATAAAACCCATACACAGGCGCAAAAGGCTTGGGCAGGACTCAAGACTCAAAATATAAATGCTGCAAGTGACGATTTGGCGAAAACGAAAATTGCACTCACTCAAACCCAGAAAGATTTGGATGCCATGTCATATCTTCGTTTTGTACCACTAGTAAATCTTTACTATAACGATGCAGATCATTTGATGAAGGCTGGAAGTAACGGGTTGAATGCAGGAACTATAGTACTTGAATCTATTAAGCCGTATGCAGACGTACTAGGTCTAAAAGGTCAAGGGAGTTTTGTTATGGGGTCTGCAGAGGATCGCATAAAATTGGCCGTTATGACTATGGGGAAAATAACTCCTCGTATCGACGAGGTGGCCTCATCCTTAGTTATGGCGCAGAAAGAATTGGATCAGGTAGATCCAAATCATTACCCAGGATTTATGGGTGGAGATAAAATTAGAAAGCAGTTGACCCAAGTTCAGACTCTTGCAGATGGCGCTATTTCCGTGGTTGAGCAGGCACGTCCTCTTATAAAAGTTTTGCCAGCGCTATTAGGTGAACAGAAAGAAAAGAAATATTTGGTTTTATTTCAAAATGATAAAGAGCTTCGCCCAACAGGTGGATTTATTACTGCCTATGCAGTATTTAGGATCGATAAAGGAATAATTCATGTAGATAAATCAGATGATATATATGCACTTGATAATAGTCGTACTCGTACTATTCCCGCTCCCGCACCAATATTAAAATATTTGCCAAAGGTACCTAACTTTAATATTCGTGATTCAAATCTCTCTCCAGATTTTGAAGTTTCCATGGATACATTCAGATCTATGTATAAAGATTCAACTCAGAAAGTAGATATAGATGGAATTATCGCACTTGATACTCATGTGTTGGTCTCAGTTATTAAAATTCTTGATGATGAAGTTATCGCCGGTGGTATAAAGTTTAATACACAGATGGATAAGCGTTGTAATTGTCCACAAGTAATATACGTCTTAGAAGACAATATTTCCCGTCCGGTTAATTATGTAAAAACAGCGCGAAAAGATCTTCTCGGAACGCTTTTGTATGCCATTATGGAAAAAGCTCTTAAGTCTTCACCTAAACTTTACTGGGGAGCACTTTTCCAAGATATGGTTACTGAGATAAATGAAAAACATATTCTCGTAGATCTTAATGATGAAAGTGCTCAGGGTGGCGTACGTGCTCTGAATGCTGCGGGCCAGATTAAGGCATTTGAAGGTGACTATCTCCATGTAAATGATGCCAATCTTGGTGGAGCAAAATCAAATATGTATGTGACTCAGGCAGTGAACCAGGATTATCAAATAACGGGTGATGGAAGTGTGACAAAGACCATAACGATTAACTACAAAAATCCACAGCCTCCATCTGATTGTGATCTTGAACGAGGTGGACTTTGTCTGAATGCAACTCTTCGTGATTGGGTGCGATTATATGTGCCAAAAGGTAGCCAGCTTGTTGACAGTAAAGGTTCTGAAGTGAAAGTTACGACATCTGAAGATTTAGGAAAGACAGTATTTGAAGGATTTATTACTGTTAATCCCAAAGGTACCGCTACTTATACGCTTACCTACAAGTTGCCATTTAAAGTTGCGAGTGGGTCTCCGCTCCCATTGCTTATCCAGAAGCAGCCAGGAACGGATATGAATGAATATACCGTAAAAGTAAATGGAAAAACCATAGAAAAGTTTGCTTTGGCAGTAGATAAAGAAATGAAGCTCGTGCATTAGCCTCTCTGGTTGTCATCCTGAACTTGTTTCAGGATCTACTTTTGTCTCGACGCAGGGAGATGCTGAATTTAGTTCAGCATGACATCGGAGAAAAAGATGAGACAATTTAAAACAGAAGGTATCATCATCAAGCGCCGCGATATCGGAGAGGCAGATAGGCTTCTCACCGTCTTTACGAAAGACCAAGGAAAAATAACAGTCAGGGCTTCGGGTGTACGTCGTATCACTAGTCGTCGGGCTCCACACACAGAGCTACTGACACATTCTATGCTCAATCTTCATCAGGGAAAGGTTATGCCTACTCTGACCGATATTCAGCCCATTCAGGGTTTTCAGGAGATAAAAAGTGATTTGATGAAGGTGGGATTTGCGTATCATTTGTGTGAACTTATTGATGGACTTTGTCCTGAGTACCAAGAGCATGCATCAGTTTTTCATCTATTTAAAAACACTTTGACGAGATTATCATTTGCTGATAACATCGCTGAAGTCGTTCACGAGTTTGAGATAGAACTTCTAACTATCCTTGGTTTTTATCGAAGCGAAACCTATCAACCAAATATGGATACCCATTCATTTATAGAGCAAATCCTCGAGCGTCGCCTTCGCTCTAAGCGTCTGTTTCCTCGGCTTTCGTAAATCTCTATTTATCAATTCGCATTTTTTTGTTATCATATAGCTGTATGGAAAACCTCATGGAAAAAGTGGTGGCTTTATGTAAAAGACGCGGATTTGTATATCCTGGGTCTGAAATTTATGGCGGGCTTTCTAATTCGTGGGATTATGGACCAGCCGGAACACTGCTGAAAAACAACATTAAAAACCTCTGGTGGAGGCGGTTTGTTCAGATGCGCGATGATATCGTGGGACTAGACGCTACAGTAATTCTTAATCCAAAAGTCTGGGAAGCCAGTGGTCACGTAGCTAATTTCGTAGATCCCTTGATTGAATGTGAGACATGTCATGAGCGAGTTCGCGCAGATAAGCTGGAGTTGAAAGAAGAGCATGAGAAGAAACATAAGAACGATGGAAAAGAAGCGAAATGGACCGAAGCGAAGATGTTTAATCTCATGTTTAAGACAAATATTGGTTCGGCTGAGGACACATCTTATACGGCATATTTGCGACCTGAAACTGCACAAGCGATATTTGTAGATTTTAAAAATATTATTGATACGACTCGAGTGCGGGTTCCATTTGGAGTAGCCCAGATCGGAAAAGCATTTAGAAATGAAATAACACCAGGAAATTTTATTTTCCGTGTGCGTGAATTTGAACAAATGGAAATAGAATTTTTTATCGCTCCACCAAAATCTGAAGCGGAGTGGCAGGATGCGTTTGAGCTCTGGAGAAAAGCAGTATTATCATGGATTTCCGATGATCTCGGTTTGAAATCAGAAAAGATTCATGAGTTTGATGTGCCAGATAAAGACCGTGCGCATTATTCGAAAAAAACTATCGACTTTATGTATGAATATCCCTTTGGCCAGGAAGAGTTATATGGACTCGCATATCGCACGGATTTTGACCTAAAAAACCATCAGGAGATGAGCGGGCAAAATTTACAGTATCGTGATCCAATAACTGGAGAGACATATATTCCTCACGTTATAGAGCCTAGTTTTGGAGTGGATCGATCAATCCTCGCAGTTTTAATCGATGCGTATACTGAAGAAGAGAATAGAGTTGTCTTAAAACTTTCTCCGAAAGTGGCTCCCTATAAAGCTGCGGTGTTTCCACTCGTCGCGAATAAGCCAGAATTGCTGGAAAAAGCCCGAGCTGTCTATGACTGTTTGAAACAAGACTATATGATTGCGTGGGATGATCGAGGGAACATCGGCAAAAGATATTTGAGCCAAGATGAGCTCGGTACGCCATTTTGTATTACGGTCGATTACGCTTCGCTAGAAGACGGTACAGTTACTGTTCGCGATAGAGATACAATGCAACAGGAAAGAATTGCCATAGATAAGCTTGCGTCATACATTAAAAATGTGCTTTAATGGTATCTCTCCGTTGTTATCTCGAATTTATTTCAGGATCTCCTAATAGTTCGACAGGGAGATTCCGAAACAAGTTCGGAATGACATGAGTGGAGAAAGCTTTTTTTATGCTTGATGTCTTAGGTGAAAAATGTGGGATAGTCGGAGTCTATGGAAACAAAGACTTAGAGGCATCGCGACTAGTCTTAGCAGGACTTTGGGCACTTCAACACAGAGGACAGGAAAGCTCCGGCATCAGCGCTTCAGATGGAAATATTATCCGTACTCATACAGGATCAGGACTCGTAGCTCATGTATATGATGAGAAAACCCTCGATAGTCTTCCGGGTTATATAGCCATCGGTCATAATAGATATTCTACATCTGGCGGTTCTACTGCGAAGCATAATCAGCCGGTTACGAATAGTAATAATGCTATTGCATTGGGGCATAACGGAAATCTCCCCTCTGTTGTAAAACTTCAGGAATTCTTAGCGAGTAAAAAGATATCCATCGAAGATAGAAATGACTCAGAGCTTATGTTTGATGCGTTGCAATATTACGTATCAGAGGGATCTTCGATAGAAGATGCAGTAAAACAGGCGTATCCACTTTTTACCGGCGTATTTTGTTTGGTTGTTATGACGGTCGACAAGTTAATTGCTATCAGGGATGAGTATGGTATTCGTCCGTTATCAGTCGGTAAGCTGCAGGATGGCTATATGGTCGCATCTGAAACATGTGCGCTCAGTACAGTAAATGCGATTGAGGTTCGTGATGTGAAACCGGGAGAGATGATCGTGATTGATGAAAGTGGTTTGAGGTCTGTACAGATTTCAGAGAGTAAAAATAAGCTCGATATTTTCGAGTTCGTATATTTCGCTCGCCCAGATAGTGCATTGCTTGGGAAGCGAGTAAATGAAGTACGGAGAAACTTAGGAAAAGAGTTAGCGAAAGAATTTAAAATAAAAGCAGATGTGGTTATTCCTGTTCCTGACTCTGCTATCCCCGCTGCCTTGGGGTATGCACAGGCTTCAGGTGTGCCCTTTGATCACGGATTTATAAAAAATCGGTATATTCATCGGACTTTTATTCGTCCTGTTCAGAAAATACGGGAAAATGATGTGCATATGAAGCTAAATCCATTGGAGGAGGTCCTAAAAGGGAAGAGTGTGGTCGTAATAGATGATTCTATAGTTCGCGGGACGACATCGAAGAAATTAGTGGATTTGCTTCGTTCCGCAGGAGCTAAGGAAGTTCATATGCTTATCAGTTCTCCTCCGATTAAATATCCTGATTTTTATGGCATCGATACTCCAGACCAAAAAGATCTGATAGCATCCCACATGAGTGTTGAGGAAATTCGTGACCTCATCGACGCAGATTTTCTCGGATTTTTATCGTATGAAGGAATGATAAAGGCGACCGGAGTATCTGAGGATTTGTTTTCGACCTCGTGT
>CALRDJ010000045.1 GCA_943354875.1 Candidatus Levybacteria bacterium GW2011_GWA1_37_16
ATGGAATTAAGCGTTTTATTACTATTACGGGAGCAGGATTGAAAGTTAAAGGAGATCCTCATTCTTTTACTGCAGATATTTCAGAAAAAATGTTTTATTTGGTTGATTCTTATAGAATGCAGGATGCTAAAAATCAGCAGCAATTAATAGAAAAAAGCAATCTAGACTGGACAATTGTAAGAACTCCGATTCATAACAATAAAATTAATGGAACAATTAAAAAAGCTGGACTAGCCCAACCTCCTCTATGGAAAACAGTCTCAAGATTTGCTATTTCAAAATTTATTATAGAGTGCATTGAAGAAAATCTCTATATCAAAAAGGCACCTATTATATATTGATAAAATCAAATGAAAATCATTAAAGTAAACGATAAAATGCAAAAAAATTATGCTTACTGTTTAGCAGAACCGATGGGGAAAAATTTTGATTTAGATTTTAAGCCCGAGTTGACTCCAAAACAAATGCTTAAATTAGGAGTCTTCGGTGGTAAATATATGACTGATTGTAAAGATGAGTTTCCTAAGGATTGGTTTAAAAAAGCAAAATTAAATTCAAAATTTCATGATCCCACATTGAATTTATTCAGGATTGATGCCAGTCAGCCATTATCAATCTGGCGAAAAAAAGGATGGATTAAAGAACGGGATCCAAGGGGTTGGTTTCAGTGGTATTGCCGATATTATATGGGTAGGAGAAGTAGCGATGATGATAGACAAATAAAAAGATGGAAAGCAATTAAAAGGCATATTGTCCAAGTTAGGATTAACTGCATACAGGGGGATTTATCCTGCCGTCCGCGTCAACGACAAGCAATATTACATTGGGCTTATGATAGTAGGAAAATATAAACAATAGGTTCTAACATCGTCTATCCCGCGGAGCCAAGTCTTGCTTGCAATAATTACTCATTTTCTCTTCCTGGTCATTAATTTTATTGTATCACGGGGTTAGGCGCAAGATTGGAATTTTAAATTTGACATTGCTCTTGTGAAGATCTACATTGTAGATAATGAATAAAAACGAAAAGCTAGCGATTTTTCTTCTTCGTTTTTCGATGGGGTGGATGTTTTTATGCTCAGGCGCCTCAAAAATTCTTAACCCCAATTGGACGGCAGCAGGTTTTTTAAAAGGCTCACAAACGTTCCCAGAGTTATATACAGTACTTACCGATCCAAGTATTCTTCCAGTAATTAATTTACTTAATGAATGGGGACAGTTACTCTTAGGAATCTCTTTGATTTTGGGTATTGGGGTAAGGCTGTCGTCTATTCTTGGCGCATTCCTTATGTTTCTCTACTATGTACCGCAACTTAATTTTCCCTATATCGGTAAAACATCTTTT
Source organism: Candidatus Levybacteria bacterium GW2011_GWA1_37_16 (assembly GCA_943354875.1). Lineage (GTDB taxonomy): Bacteria > Patescibacteriota > Microgenomatia > Levybacterales > UBA12049 > CALRDJ01. Next base: position 1,346 of record CALRDJ010000045.1, read on the forward strand.
ATTGTCGACCAGCATGTCATTTTTGCTTTGGTTTTAGTATATTTTGCTCTTGCAAGAGCAGGAAGAGTGCATGGGCTGGAAGAATGGTGCGCAGGCCTCCCCATTTGTCGAAAAATTCCTAGAATTAGAAGTTGGTTTGGATGATAGTACAATAATTTTCTCATATATTAGCAATAACAGAACAATCACAGAATACGATATGCTGTTCTTAACAAGTTATTAAGCAATAAAAATTTTACTTGTTGAGAAACAATCTCAGGATATATACTACCAATGATTTGTTGGGATAAATCGTTTCAGCCAGGGAGCACAAATACTTTGCTTCAAGCTTCTTTTGCTTGCCTGTTCTAGAAATGTTATTCTGGGTATGGTGAAATCTTTTAATTCCCAAAAGGGATTTGGGAAAATTCCAATTTTGCTTTTTATCATTGTAACGGTAGTTGCCGTTGGTATTTTTTATCAATTAAAAAATAGAGATAGTAAGCCTTTGGCAGAAAATACTGCAGTACCAGGGTCGGTTGAGCAAAAAGTAAATGAGTTGTGGGGACATTCGCAAAGCAACAATAATCCTTATCTTGGGGTTCCTTGTACTTCTAACCTAGAGATACAATTTACGCACGATTTTACAGAAGTGGATAAGATAAGTAGTGCTGAGCCTACTATTATTACCCCTGGCAATTCAAGACATAGAGCCTGGTTAAATATTCGCTCAGGTAAAGTCCCTGTCTATGCCCCCGTTGATTCAGAGTTGGTAAATGGAGTGTATAAAAATGCCAGAGGAGCGCTTGATTATGATCTTCATTTTCAAGTCTCTTGTGAAATTTGGTATTTAATAAATCATCTAACAGAGCCCGTTGATAAAATAAAAAATGCCTTTCCGCAAGTGCCACAAACAGATACAAAGATAAATCCTCCATTTAAAGAGCCAATTAAATTCAAGGCAGGAGAACTTTTAGGATATACGACTGGTACGCCTGTTGCGCATAATTTTGATTTTGGAGTATTTGACTTAAATCACTTTAATGATGAATTACCTGCTGATGGAGGTTCAAAATACGGAAAAGAGAAAAACTTTATTTGTCCATTCGATGTATTGCCTGAAAAAGTAAAGAAAAGTTATTACAGTAAAATTATTTCCTCGGAGAAACCATTTACAAACTGTAGGGCTTATTAAGCAATATTTGGATGTTTTGTAGATTGAAATCAAATTCTATTTCACGGTTTCTAAACATATCAACCAAGGGGGCAAAAACTTTCCCTTTTATCTCACTACCAATAGATAGAGCACTAATAACAGTAAGCTACTCCACCACCCAACAAATGAGATAACAAAACTGACTGCTATTTTTACTTGCAGTGATGATGACAATAAAGTGATATGTCCTTTTTCCTTCTTTTCTTTTTTCAAAAGGAGAGGGCTGATATAAAAACTTAAGAAACAACCATTGAGTATAAGAGTAACAGTTAATACACTTTGAACGATAATAATTGATGAAAATGGATTGTTACTGTAGAAAATGTATCCTCCTAAAATTGTTAAGAAAATACCAATCCAAATAAGTGGTTTTGTTACTTTATGTGCTCGAATTGTCGTTTTTGTCCAATAAGTTGAATGCATCCCTAAAAATCCATGCAGATCTATAACGGTTACTGCTCCCAGTCCTATGATAAAACCAGCAAGAAAGAGAAACAGTCCCAAAACAGAAATCCAAGAAATAACTTGTCCCTGTAATCCTAAGATTTGTAATAGAAACTCCATAAAGATTTTATCTATTCAATAATACGATAGCAATATTAAGAAGTGTTGCAAAACTGACCCAAAGAAAATACGGAATCAAAAGATATGCTGCTGCTTTTGAAATTTTATAAAATGCACCAATAGTGAGAATAATACTGATAAGCAATGCAATAATATCTACGAGCCCAATTATAGGAGAGTGTAATCCAAAGAAAAGGAAAGACCAGAGAAAATTAAAGAAAAGCTGAATCAGAAAGTAGGTAAGAGCTCTTTTTACTTTTTTATTTCCTAATCCCCTTTGCCAAATAAGAAAAGCAGATATTCCCATCATAAAATACAGTATTGTCCAAACTGGACCAAATACCCAATTGGGAGGAGAAAAGAAAGGCTTATTGAGAAAAACATACCATGTAGTAATAGCAGAGATGGTAAATGGTATACTCAGTATCCCTACGAGTTCACAGCCCACGACTGAAGCTACAAGTTTTGAAAAATCTTTCACTATTTTAGTATGAGGTGATTATTTATGCATGTCAATATAACGAAGAAACGTTGTGTAACTTCTTAATCTCCATCCACCTTTGCCTTAATTCTCCAACATATCCTACATTCTGAAATGCATCAAAATCTTCTCTCCCAAGGTCTGATTTTCCGATTCACTTATTTATCGCTATGTGGATTTTTTGCCGCTATTTTTATAATCGTTTTGATGTCAATGTTGAAAACGATACGAGAGAAAAAAATCTTCAAGAAAAAACTCGTCCTGGTTATAACCAATTGGGTCTACGAAGGAAATAACTATATCGGATGGATTTCGCTATTTAATACTTCCTTTCCTTTCGAAGAGTTATTCTTTTGGATGATGTTTTATGCAGCATCTATCGTGTCTTACTATGAACTATTCATCGATGATCATACTAAGGTACTTAGGAAGCGTAAAAAATAAGCTTTGCTAATAAGCTGGGAGGCATGATTTTTTTCACCATTTGGTAACTATTGACTAAAATGGTATAATCTAGAAAGGAAAGGAGATACACATAGATTTAACTCATAAATCTATAAAGAAATACTATGAACGGTACAATCAAAACAAAAACAGATAGGGGATTTGGATTTATTTCTCGCGAAGGAGAAGCCAAAGATCTTTTCTTCCATTCTAAAGACTTAGTCGGCGTTACTTTTGAAGAACTTCAAGTTGGAGCCACAGTAACATTTGACGTAGTCGATGGTGAAAAGGGCCCAAGTGCAAAGAATGTAAAACTTGCATAATACCCATCACTATGTGATCAAAAAACCCTGTTTTATACAGGGTTTTTTTGTGCATTTGCTATAATAGAGTTATGAAAAGAGTTTATCTACCATCCACAGACACCACAGGTACTCCGTTATCAGGAGCATATGAAGTAAGCGGTCTCGTGTATATTTCCGGTCAGATTCATATAGGCGAGTCTAAGCAGCTGGAGGGTAATACTATTGAGGAGAAATTTGGCGTAGCAATGACAAATGTAGGGAAAATATTAAGCGAGGCAGGGCTTACTCTCGCAGATGTTATAAGAGTTCAGCTGTATCTGGCAGACATTAGCGAACTTCCTGCTCTGAATAAAGAATATATAAAATATTTTCAGCATCCATTACCTGCTCGCACGGCAATTGGGGTAAACGCACTACCCTTAGGTGCGAGTTTGGAAATCGATGTAATCGCAGCGAGAGAATAGGGTTCGGTAGAAGGTGTCAGAGATTTTGTGATATGCTAATCATATGTTAAATTTAAATTCTATTATGTTGGGGTCAATGCAACCGAAAGTCTTGGCTGAGTTTTACGAAAAAGTTTTTAGTAAACCTGCAGATATGATTGAGGGAGAATGGCATGGATGGAGTGTCGGAAGTACGTTCTTCTCTGTCGGTGAGCATTCAGAAGCACAGGGAAAATCAAAGAATCCAGAGCGTATTATATATAATTTCGAAACCACAAAGGTGAAAGAAGAATTTCAGCGAATAAAGAAAATAGAAGGCGCAGGAGTAGTAAAGGAGCCGTATGAAATGGGTGACGCGTGGATAGCAACTCTTTCTGATCCCGATGGAAATTACTTCCAGCTCATGACTCCTTGGGAAAGTAAGTAACTATAGTTCCTCATAGAATTCGTATTTCTGTTAAAATGGGCATTATATTCATATGTCAATTCTAAATGTTTTAGAAAAAAAATTGGGAAGATATGTACCCTCAAATATAACGCATGTCCTCCTAGGCGGACAGATTTTAGCGTATGTTCTGATATATTTTAACCCTCAGTATGCTAATTTTTTCGTTCTTCAGGGAGCTCTTTTACTGGAAGGTGAGTGGTGGAGAATTCTCACCTTCTTACTAGCACCCATATCTGATGGTCTTTTATTTACGGCGTTTGCGTGGATCGCGTTTTATATACTTGGGATTTCACTAGAACAGAAATGGGGATCTTTTCGATATCTTTTATATATACTCATCGCATATATCGGAACTATTTTTTTATCATTTTTATTCCCTAAAATGGTACTAGCAAGTGGCTACGTGTATGCTTCGTTATTTTTGGCCTTCGCATATCTATACCCCAACTATTTGTTTTACATTTTTTTCATTATTCCCGTGAGAGTAAAGTGGTTAGCGCTTATTACATGGATTGGGCTATTCAGTGGAATTGTTCTCGGCTCACTGGAAACACGAGTATCTATAGGTGTTTCTATCGCAAATTTTTTATTATTTTTTGGCAGAGATTTACTCATATCTATCCAGATGAGAACACAACATGTTTCGAAAAAAACTGGGAGTATTATCGAAGCGCGTAAGCACTATATGAAGTGCGAGCAGTGTGGCGCTACGGAACGGGATGGAAAAATATTTTATTACTGCGAAATATGTATCGGGGATAAATATTATTGCGAAGACCACATACAAGGCCATTCGCATAAAAAATAAAGTATTACGGACTAGGATGAATGAGTTCTTTTTCTTGAATAAGATCTCCCCATTTTAATTCTTTAGCAAATCTATACTGCTGCTTATTTCGCTTCATCACTTTAATCCATGAGATAGCATCATGGGTTAATACAGGGATTTCTAAAAACCCTTTTTGAATTTTAGAATTTCCGACTACTCTTCCCCAGGGTTGAATTTTAGGGCTCAGTTTTCCAAATGCCGTGTATGAATATTTCGCATCTTCTACATCAGAGGATGAGAGTAAATCGTTTCGCATATATTGTCGCACTCTTTTTTGAAACTGCGGACGATTAAATCGCTGAGAAAAATGTAGGTAATATGAATTGTCAGTAACGAAAGAATTGCCAATGTATGGAGCGATAAGATTTCCAGCAGAAGAGAATCTTTTAAATGCAGATGACGTTATGGAGCTGCCTGAGGGAGTTCCTGGTTCTATGACGATTACAACGCCTTTGCATACATCGTATGCTTTTTCTAAAATATTCTCCCTCTCTATAGCAGGTAATTCATTCAGAAGATTCCCTAGTACTACTACATCGTATCTTTCGCTTCTTTCTCCAAACCCATTTTCGACTTTCCCTTTACTCCAAGAAATAGAAAGTGGTAGCTGTGCTTTTAGTGCGATAGTCTCTCCGATGCGTAAGAAGTTATTATCTGAATCTATGCATACTGCTTTTTCCAAACTCGGCCATACTTCTTTCGCTGCCCAAATAGCTGTTCCTGGACCACTTCCGATATCAAGTACTGTGGTTGGTTTCCAGTTCTCGACCAATTCCTTAGTTGCATTGAGTGCTCCAAAAGCTTGTGCGTAGGTCGCTGGAACACGAAGTGCGAGATATGCCAATGCATCAGTAAGGTCATGAATAAAAGTCTTACCGCCTTCTGTGTTCTCCATGTATCGTTCGTGTAGTCGTTTCGCACGACTAACCCATTCGGATTCGGTATTTTCCGATAATACTTCCGATATCGCTTTTTCTATATTTTCCGGTAGAGTAGCAAATGTCTGCAACATAGGCTCAAGTATACTATAAATCTATAGAAAATATGATGCTATAATTCTTGTATGGAAAATAAAATAATATTTGAAGGCGCCACTGATAAGGGACTGCAAGTGGTAATTCGTTATCCGAAGGTCAAAGATGTGAAAGAAATGTGTGGTTATATAAACGAACTTTCTGCAGAACAGACATTCATCGCATTTCAGGGAAAACAGTTCACCGTAGAAGAAGAACGGGCAGTGATACAGAGTTCACTCGATAGGATGGAAAATAAAATGGCGATCAAATTGGTAGCTTTTTCTGGAGAGAGAATGATCGCGATCGCTGATATTTCCATGTCCGGCAAGGATGCGATGAGGCATGAAGGTGCTTTTGGCATTTCTGTCCGAAATGAATTTCGGGGACAAGGGGTTGGCAGACTGCTGATGCAAACCATCATCGATGAAGCGCTCAAAAATATTCCAGAGCTCAAGATCATTTCGCTTGGCGTTTTTGGAAATAATACGGTAGCTATAGGCATGTATAAAGACCTCGGATTCGTGGAATTTGGCCGTCTACCTGAAGGCGTCTTGCACAAAGGTGAGTACATAGACCACGTGTATATGTACAAAAAAGTAAAATAGAAGAATTATTTTTTTGCTTCAGCGAGGCGACGGGCTACATCTTCCCAGTTCACTATATTCCACCAAGCTTCCACGTAGTCCGGTCTTTTATTATAGTATTGCAAATAATATGCATGCTCCCAAACATCTAATCCTAAGATAGGAGTTTTTCCTGACGAGAGTGGTGAATCCTGATTTGGTGTACTCATAAGGGTTAATTTGTCATTGTCCAAAACAAGCCACTGCCATCCGCTCCCAAATATTTTTACAGCCCCTGCTCCAAACTGCTCTTTAAATGTTTTTATATCGCCAAATGATTGTTGGATCTCAGAGAGCAGTGTTCCCGATGGTTCTCCACTGCTGCCTTTAGGCCCCATCATTTGCCAGAA
>CALRDJ010000046.1 GCA_943354875.1 Candidatus Levybacteria bacterium GW2011_GWA1_37_16
CCCCGTAATCTTCAAGGCGCTCACCATGGTAGTAGAGAGCCATGCTGCCACGAAAAATGCGATAGCAGTACTAACTATGGCCACTGTGGTCTTTAAGGATATACCATGGGCAATATAAGTAGTCACCACCAAGATCACACATGCTCCCATAATAGTTATCTGAAGCGGATCTTGTCCCGAGAGTATTTGAGGCACTATCCATCCGATTATAACGAATAAACTAATTCCCAAGCCCACGAGTGCCCCTAAGCCACGAAGCCCTGCGATAAGAACTACGAACACCACGAAAACCACAGATACAATTACGAGAAGATTTAATCGATACGGTTCGTATATCCCGTATTGTCTTCCTGTTACCGGATACACCCGGCTACTTATAACCATGATGTCGCCAGCATTAGGCAAAAGCAGAGAGAATCTCGAATCGATTTGCTGCTTTACGATAATCATTTTTCCCGATTCTATCCCATCTAATAGTTTTATCCGATATTCCTGAGTATTAACCACAATTGTATTAATTGTTTCGGTTGCCAACGGCAATACCTCCTGCACTTCTCCTTTTGCGAAATACTCCTGCGGGTCTACTTGCTCCTGAGCCAAAGATGGAGTTACGAACGAAAATAGGAGAATGAAAGCAATAATGAGATTGAATATGAGCTTGTACATGCTTGAATTATAACAAAATTCTCTTTTTCTTTTGCTTTAAGAAGTCACCATCTTCTTATGCAAGCGCTGAACGCGTTCTTATCCCTGTTTCTTGCGTCAGAACAAAGGGCGTTAAGAAAATCTGAAGGAGTTGTCAGGGGGAATCCAGCGAACTGCTGAAGGGGGAGGACAATCCCCCGATTAACGACTGAAGATTTTTAGACCGACTTCGTAGCAAGAGAGTTTTGTGTTACTTTTGGTTACAAAAGTATTGGAGAAAGACTTATCCAAACATCCTATGCCCGAAGTATGCCAGAAGTAAATCTCGTGCGATGCGCCCCACGAGTACATAACAAAAAAACCGCACAGGTGAATACGACATAGCTCCAGCCATAATTCCTATCACGTCAAAAAATGGATTCGGGATAAAACTAACCACCAAGATTAAAAGCCCCCCATGTCTATCAAACAATTTTCTCGTTGCTGTATAAAGCGGATGAGCTTCTTGATTTAAAAATACTTGCTTTCCTGAACGACCCAGCAAAACCCCCGTCAGCTCCCCAATAGAAGATCCCACTGCTGCCACTATCCCCACCCAAAATGGTGAATACAACCCTCCCCCAGCCACTACAGTTGCGATACCAGGCGCCGGAAGAAATATCATCGCAGAACCAAGTAAATTAACCAAGAAAATACCGAACAAACCGAGAGATCTAAAGTGCACGAGTTGTTGCTGGAAGTGAAATGCCAGAGCAATCATTACTATCGAAAAAATAAAAATAATTATTGCCTGTTTTTTCATAGAAGTTTTGCCTGCTCTGGGGCTGATTTTTTCTTCTCAGTTCGAATCTCTTTCATCTTCCACATAAAAAGCGCTCCCTTGTTTTTCGCATTACTGTCGACGACAAATGACAGAGCCTTCTCGAGTATCGATCGGTGTACGGTCTTAGCAAGCTTTATATACAACGCCTTATGCTTATAATCATCCAGTGTCTCTGCGATGTGGATGCCAAATGACTGAAATTCGCGAGAAATATACTTATCTTGCGCAGGATTAAATTTGGTCAAGATTGAGGAGATCTTTTGCACAGAGTTATTATACCCTATTTCGTATTAAACCTATTCATGGCAGATATGAGGTCTTCTTCTAGCGCTGTTTGGATCGCTTCCGAAGCATGTTTTATAAGGTGCTTCAGTTTTCCTTTTTCGTCACTACTAAAGGTTCCGAGCACGAAATCATCTACGCCCTTCATGTTTGTTTTCTGACTTTCTCCGTCTCTTTTATGTACTGGATGGCCGATACCCAATCGAATACGCCAAAACTCCACATCTCCTAGGTGTTCTATCATGGACTCTACCCCTCTATGTCCCCCGCTACTTCCGCCTTTACGGATTCTGATTGATCCCAGTGGCAAATCTACATCATCATGCACGACCCAGACGTCAGTAGTAAGTAGTTTATAGTAAGTAGTAAGTAGCTGGACAGCGAGTCCGGAGTTATTCATATAGGTCTTCGGTTTTACGAGAATTACTTTTTCCAAACTACCACTCTTGGGCTGCCATTCAAGTTCTACGATATCACTTTTAAATTTTTTCTCATCTACCCATTTTGTCTGCCCGACTGGCTCAAAATCCTTCAGAAACTGCTCTACGACCATAAAACCGAGGTTGTGACGGGTTTTTTCATACTTTTCTCCGGGATTACCAAGTCCTATTATTAATTTCATATTGATGCGTTCCTATTGTACTCCTTTTTTAAGAAAGTTCAATGTAACCTATATCACAATTCTAACATTGCTTGACAGTAAAGATGAATTACATTAGTATCAGCTCATGCATAAGAGGCTCGCCATCTTACTTCCGCTCATAGCACTCTTTGTCTTTGTAAAACCAGCCCTTGCAGGTGGAGGCCCCGTTGCCCTTACTGCATTTCCCCTGAAACCTTTTGACCAAACCAAAACCTTTATTCTTCATGCAGAAATATTTACAGAAGAATCTTGCAGCACGTTAAAACCTTCGTTTGCTTTTACCGATGCCAAAAATGGCGATAGCATTACCCCTTATGTTCCACCATCCGATGGAACATTTATTACAAGACACTGGTTTACAACCTTTAAATGGGCAGAAATATGTGATTTTTATATGCAAGCTAAATCAGGAACTCTAGAACAAAGAACAGCAACCGTAACTATTACCGTAAATGGTGAAACAGAAAAAGATGACACTCAAATAGCATATGGCGATGACTACTACTCCAAGCAATTACAAAGCTTTGGACGCATAAATGATGCCGATAATACTCCTCAAATAGATGTAATAAGCGAGAAATATCTTGGCGGGCAAAAAAGAGAAATTGTCGTTCAATGGCAAAAAGTTTCATGGGCTGAAAAATACGCTATTTTTGATCAAATGCTTGATGACAATGGAAATGTAGTATCCGAATATGGTCCTTTCCCACCGACTTCAGAGACAAAAGCCATTTTAAATATCTCAGCATCTTCTTCATTTTATCTTACGGTAAAAGCATGTGGAGCAGACGACCCATGCACCACACTAGGATCTAATCCGTATTCAATCTATCTTGATAAAATGCGCAACATATCTCAGTCCCCAACAGGAACTACCAAGCAGACTCCGAATGTAACTCAAAAAGTGCCAGAAATTACTCCCACGGCTTCCTCTCAAAATGATGAGAAAATCGAAGAGCTGAATAAGAAGGTGGCACAGCTTGAAGGAAAATTAGAAGACTCACAGAAGAAACAGTCAGCACTAGAAGAGCGATTTAACAACCTATTGTCTTGGATTAAATCCCATCTCCCATTTTTTAATTAATCATTGGTTCCCATATATGAAACTAAACGAATTACTTGCACATAGACCAAAACAACCAAGAACGCCAGTTAACGAAGCTGCTGTAGAAATAAGAGAAATTATTAGTTTTCTGGAACACGGGATTCCTCCTAGAGCCGATATTGGAACTCTGAGTCAAGACAAACAAACATTAAGCCTTCGAAGAAAAAACTCTACTGTTTTCCCTGCTGACCAAACATATCGATAAGTTCTTTTACCGTCGTAGCATCTTCTGCTTTTTTATCATGATCGCGGAAAGAAACAAGCCGCGGAAACCGCAGCGCATACCCCGCATTTGTCCCATCTGTCTCTTCTGTCCCTTTTGTCTCCTTCTTTCCCGCGGTATGCGATGGACTCCTCGTGATCTCGTCTGCTAAGACCTCTATGACAATCTCTGGTTTTACCCATTCACTAGGCTCGATGAGTGAATTAACTCGAGCTGGTTTTTGACTGACTTTAATTTTATCTGCTCGTTTATGAATCTCTCTCCACTCTTCATCAGAAAGCCCAGTTCCAATCTTACTCACCGTTACAAACTCGTCGCTATCGCTATCGTAGACCCCTACGAGTAGTGCTCCAGCACCAAATGCAGTCCGCTTTCCCTTCCCTACGATATATCCAAGTACGACACAATCTATCGTGTCTTGCAGTTCTCCTGAAGAATGTCTTTTTAACTTCACCCAGTTAAAATTTCTTCCTCCTGCTTCATACAGTGAATCCACGCGCTTCACTACTACTCCTTCCAGACCCCTTGAGATCGCGTCCTCCAACATAGTAGATAAAGCCTTCGCCTCTGTTATAAATCGCGTTTCAGATGGGATGAGGATATCTTTCCCGGATCCACTCGAAGGATCACTTTCCACTATCTCTCTCATTTTTTCCAAGCGCTTTGTGAGCGGCTCATCGATATATGATTTCCCATCTGCATAGAGTAGGTCGAATACAAAAGCCCGGAGCGGCAACTGCTTGGCCACCTCAGTAATATTATGTTTTCGTCGTCTTTTCGTCGTTTCCTGAAAAGGTAAAAATTCTTCTGATTCTGGATTATATGCGAGCGCTTCGGTATCGAGGATTGCAGTCTTAGCTTTCACTTGGCGAAGCGTCCCTTCGATAATTTCAGGGAACATGTGTGTCATACTTTCTAAGTTTCTGGAAAACATGGACACTACATCTCCATCTTTGTGAATCTGTACGCGGAATCCGTCGTATTTGAACTGAGCATCGACCTCAATCATCTTTTCAATCACTTTCTCAGGATTTGGAAGTCGTTCACACAGTTCAGACCGAATAGGTCGTCCTACTGTTATTTTTAACTTCTGCACTGCCTCTAAACCATCTCGCTTCAGGGTTTCGCCGATTAAGCCCAAATCTGACGTTTCGTTATATGCTTTCTCCAGCAACTTGCGATTACCGCGGTCACCTAAAATACCAAGGGCCAACCCGTCCAGAACCGTCGGATCACCAATTCCTAATCTATTCGTACCCAGAGGGATTCGGACAAGATGCTTAGCAGAAATCGGATCTACTTTTTTCAATAAATCAGAAAGAAGGGTTAAACGCTTCTCGACAGTCCCCTCTCCTTTCACATTGGCAATCTGAGTTAAGATCTCAAACACATCTTTAACTGTCAATCTATTTTTGATGTCATGCTGAACTTGATTCAGCATCTCGGAAACCTTTCCAAGATCACCAATTATTTTATATTGCTCCAATACTGCTTCTTTGGTAGACCCATAGGCATCTGCCACAGCACTAGCCACTGTCTTTTCTGCCATACCAATCTCAACCGGTGAAAAAAACGGCCCTACCCGACCCTGAGTAAGGTAGATGATCATAGGGATTTCATCTGCAGGTGCATTCTTATACAACTGGGCGAGAATATCGATAAGAGCGAGGCGAGATGAGGTGGTTTCCAGCTTTTCAAAATACTGCGAAAGTTCACTAAAAAGCATGTGCATATAGTATCATATTTTGTGTGTAAAACAGGAGGATTTTAAGGCCCGAACCTGATTGCTGCAAATATATATGAGTAGCAGTATAGTACAGGTATGACAGAAGTGGCAATAACACCACGCTCAAAAATGAGAGCAGAGACAGCTACGGGAAACAAGGAGGTTCCTGTTCCTTCATCTATCACTACCGCTCTTGGCAGAGGACTTGATCAACTAGTGTCTGATGATATTTTAGTCATTGAAGACGTTTTAAAAAGAAAAAAGGGAACTAATCCCAGAGAAAGAAAACAAGATTTTGATGATATTGAATTTGGAGTAACCAGCCTTAAAACCCTGATCAAAAATCTCCAGGAAAAAAGTGTTTCTGTAAGAATTCGTAACAATAGGAAGGAAGGAAATCTTGCGCAGTGTGTTTTCGTATTTTCCGATAAGACTGGCACTCCTGAAGAAGCCGAGGGATCATATCCCTTTTCTGTACCACCTAGGCTTATCGTACCCCTTACGGCAGCTCTCCGTCATGAAATAGGAAATGGATTTGCTGATACCTCAGGCTTTGCAGAAACAGTGGAACTGCTGGGAAAATCTGAACACGTAAAAGAAGCTGCTAATGAAATATATACGATCTCCCAAAGAATACTGAAAAACATACTACCCATTACCACTGCAGAATCTATTACGTTTGACAAAGAACCTGATGGTAACATTAGAATAGATACGAAGCAACCTCTTCTATATAGCGACTCGTCTCCTATTCCCTCGAGGCCATAACATTGGTCGATATGCAACTATCTCGTAACCGCAGGTTTTGGAAGAGGACGAGGAATTTTAAAAGCTAAGATTCTATAGTTTTGATCTGGATCCTCTTTCGGCGGGTCTTTTACTTCGAAGTAATCATGAACATCCTCAGCTAAATCAAACTTCAAGCTCTTAAGTAATTCAGGATCGTGGATCAGAGTTCTTTTCTTATTTTTCCAATCATTATGAACTAATCTCACTTTCCATTCTGGTTTTACCAGGCCTGATTCAGGATCTAATTCACTCGGTTCTAAATGTGGCTCTATATTACGATCCATACCCAAATCAGCCTGCTGTACAGAATCGAGAAATGTTCCTCCGAGCTGGGAACGCTCTCCTACTTCGAGATCACGAGCTTTTGCGATACTCGCTGCAGAATGTCTTTTCATGAGCAAGCCTTTTGGGGTTAACAACATATTATATGCTTCGACATCCCCCTCCTGAGCCCTTATCAGTAAGTCATCTATTTTCATAGACGAATCACCAATCCCCGCACTACTCCCCATGAGTCGATGCTCTAGAAAAACATAGTACTTGTCTGAAGAAGGTGCATGCTCTGCGAGACTGTCTACATGAGGAATTCCGGTGTCTTTTGAAGTGCCATCCATAAGACATTTATTGTATCATGCCATGATGTATTTCGCGCCTTTGGTTACCCCATGCTTACGGATAATTTTCAGCTCTACGAGTGGCTTAATTTCATTCAAAACCGTATCTTCTGAAACCATCGGAAAAAGTGTTTCAAACGCTTTATTCTGAAGAAATCCGGTCTTTTGAATATACTCGATGATCTTCAGCTGTCTGTCGGTGAGCATCAACGGTTTTCCTCCCAATTTTTCACGGAGCTTTCCATCGACTGAGATAGATTCGATTTTGTCTTTAATCTTAGCCAGCTCTATTGCTAGTCCTTCTGTGAAATATTCGAGCCACGGCGTTAAATCGCCCTCATGTTTCTCGACGCTTTGGAGCGCTTCGTAGTACATATCTGCGTTTACATCAAAGTATTCCTCCAGTGAAAAAAACTTCCGGATGTCATAGTTATTTAAAAAGAGAATGAGTGTGGATAATGCCCGCCCCACTCGACCGTTTCCGTCGACAAATGGATGGATACGGACAAATTCATAATGAACAATTCCGCTCTTCAAAACTGGATGAATATCTTCATCTGGCGACTCGTTTATAAATACCATAAGATCAGATAATTGATAGGGAACAGCGAGCGCTTCCGGCGGACGAAATGAAACTTCCCCTGTCTGGCTATTTTTTATAACTACCTGATTTTTTCGGTATTCCCCTGTTTTCTCAGAGTCCAAAAGCTTCTCTACCGTCAATCGATGCATATCTTTTATCATCCCTTCCGTAATTTGAAATTTGACATTTGAGATTTGAAATTTGTTAATATACTCCATCACCTTCCGGTAATTAATTACCTCCTGAATATCACGATCCCGCGCCACTACATCCTGCCCCTCCATGACTTTCTGCGCCTGATCCAGGCTGAGCTCATTTCCCTCGATATGGGTACCATAATGGACTGCGCGCACCATAGCATCTTCGCGGAATTGTTTTTCGTAGTATGGGAGTAGAGGCGCGTGATCGATAACTTCTTTCGCAGCCTCGATAATGCCGACGTATCTGAGGATTTTATTCGTGATTTTGTAGTTAGGCTGATACATATGTAATCTTATAATTCTTGCATAATTCCCGAATAAGTTCAAGCGAACAAACTACTTCATGCTATAATAGTGGCATGACGAAAAAAGAAGAAAAAA
>CALRDJ010000047.1 GCA_943354875.1 Candidatus Levybacteria bacterium GW2011_GWA1_37_16
GATAGAACATCTAACTTCACAATGGAAGAGCGAGGAAGACTCACGGTCAAACACTACGCTCACTAATACATATCATCTAGATCAATATTAATCAAATACCCCTGCGTACATGAAAAAAGCAGATGAGACTCCCTAAGCATGATCACGGCTGTGAAAAATCGCCTAAATACCCGTGAAAACAAACAGTTATCCACAATTTAAGTCCTATAATATTTCCCGATGTACTATATCAGACTATATCACTCAGTTTTAGCACTCGCCGGATCCGACTACTACATCTTCCTTATTAGTTCTCATACCACTTCCCTCTTCTCCACTTGCTAATAAGAACTATTCTATCTGATTGAAAGAATTTAAAATTAAAAAAACTTTATCCCTTCCAAGCGGTAAAGTACATGAGGATAAAAAAGACTAATACACCCACCCAGAGATACTCCCATATCACTCCCCTAAAGAGTCTTTTATCAAACCATACGTGGGATACTCCTAGGATTGTATAGAAAAATCCTGTCAAAAATATTGCTACAAACGTAGATGTAGTTGGCCACAGTCCTAATATTATTGAGGACTCCAAGAGACAAATAGAAAGAAGGAGTGACCAGAGCATGTTTTTCCTAAACCCTGATTCGAGCGTAACAGTCCAAATAGATTGCCAGATCAGGAGAAACGATATAGCCAAAATCATAAAGGGCTTCGCAGAAGCAGATATAAGCAGAGGCCACTCTAAGGAGAAAACGACCTTAGTAAGTAGTCCATATGAAATAAGCGTTAATATAAACGACACTAGTCGTGCGCCTGATAAGAGAGCAATTGTTCGAATAGATGCTACGATAAAAATATTCTCACTTAGAAGTAGCGAGTATAACCCTATCGCATATAACGACGTCCACACTACTCTCGTTAAAAAATGTGCAGGAATTAAAAAGTAAAAAATTCCAAATGCTAAAGTAAAGAAAAAAGGTAAAACAAATACCTGATAAGACATGTTATCCTTCATGTCTTTATACATAGAGATGTAGAACAAGATAACTGAAAGAAAAGCGAGGAAGACAGAAAAAAAGAAACCAAACTTTCCGAAAAGATGCTCTGAAAAAAACAGCCCTAACGATAAAAATAATACGGCGAGTAAGAATCTCTGCCTTTTTGAGAGAGCAAGCTCTTTTATTTTATAAAAGACCCCTCCATGGTTTTGAGAAAAAAATGTTTTTTTCTTACTCATACAGTATGATTAATATGCGTGCTGAATATATCCTCAAAATACTATGTAAACGATAGAAAAAGAACACTTCTATTATTCATCGTCTATCTACCATTCATGACCGCTTCGGGAATATCGAAATTCGCAAAAACCTTTTGAACATCGTCCATGTTTTCTATCTTTTCCGTGAAAGAAAGAATTTTCTCAGCAGTATCTTTATCTCCTATGGACACAGTTACCATAGGGCTACGAACCAACTCCATGTCAGTAACGATGAGTCCTGACTTAGTGAGCGCTTCTTTTGTTTTAGCTAAGTCCTCTGGTTTTGTATAGACGATGACATCCTCCCCTGCTTCTTCCACATCTTCTGCTCCTACATCTGCAGCCAGAAGAAAAATATCATCTAAACTATGTGATTCTTTTCGTACGCTGATCAGTCCCTTTTTTTGAAATTGGTACGAAACCGAGCCAGGAGCACCCATCGTTCCACCATTTTTCTCAAATGCACTTCGTATTTCAGGCGTTGTTCGCTGAGGATTATCAGTCACTGCCTCAATTATCAGCGCTATACCACCAGGACCAAAACCCTCATAGACAACCTCATGTAATCCCTCACCCTTCGCAGCTCCTCTTCCTCGTTCTATAGCTCGCTCAATATTCTCCTTCGGCATGTTAATTGCACGCGCTTTTTCTATCATCAAGCGAAGTTTATAATTTTGTGCAGGATCAGCCATTCCCCCACCCTCACGCACAGAAATTGCGATAGCTACTCCCATTTTCGTAAACGCCTGACCACGCTTCGCATCTGCGACGCCTTTTTGTCTTTTAATCTGTGACCACTTAGAATGCCCTGACATAATGCCTAATTATACCTGTTTCATCTTGACTTTTGCAATAAAGCAGGTTAAAATTACTCATTAATAAAACTCTGCAAATGACCCCATTAAAACAACAGGCTATACAAACAGCACTTACCGGCGACTGGACCAGTGCAATATCGCTTAACCTCGAACTCCTAAGAGAAGAGCCTGAAGATATAGAAACCCTGAATCGACTCGGATTCGCATACACGGTTATGGGGAAAATTAAAGACGCGAAAACCACATATCAGAAAGTTCTGACCCTTGATACCCAAAATCCCATTGCACTAAAAAACTTAAAACGCCTCGGTGCAGATAAAAAATCAAGCTTCTCCAAGAGCTCTGCACCGTTTCATAACATCTCCATGGACTCCATGTTCCTCGAGGAAAGTGGAAAGACAAAAGTAATAGAACTCATTAACATCGCAGAACCAAAAGTCATAGCCCATCTCATGACAGGAGAGGTAGTTAGCTTGCGAATAAAAAGATCCAAGATATTCGTGCTGGATGCGAAAGAACAATACATCGGAATGCTACCAGACAACATAGGAAAAAGATTATTGCGCTTTCTCAATGGCGGGAATAAATATGAAGCATATGTTAAAGCGGTAAATAGTCACAAGATAACTATTTTCATAAAAGAATTAAAACGAGCAGTGCGATTTAAAAACCAGCCATCATTCGTCTCTGATAAATCGCATTTGGTTTTTGCTATCCCTTCTGGATCTACGAAAACTAAAAAATCTGAAAGCGAGCTAGAAGACGACGAAGATCACGCAGACCCCGAAGAAGAATTGCTCTGATACAACGTCCTCCCTCGACGAAGTTCATCCCCTACTTTTTCTACCTCATGAGGTTTTTTCAAAACCTCCCGTAAGGAAATAAGCGCCCACAGCACAGAAATAATACTCAAACCGATAATAATCCATACAATCATATTAATACATCAAAGATGACAAACCCTCTTTTCCGATTATAATCTCCACATCAGAAATTCCCCTGTTATCTGAAGCCTGCATATCCCCTCCCAAGAGATATGATAAGCGTCTGCAGGTATAGGGTAACGCATTATCTATCTGTACGCAAGAAATCTTGGATTTCTCTATAGCCTCTTGCGCACTCGTCACTGAAATAACATTCCCCCCCATATTGGTTATAAGTCGGGCGAGTCGATTTCCAAGCCCCGAAACTCCAGTTCCATTTATAATATGGATGCTCATCTTCTCCGCAGATAATGCAGAGTCTAAAAATAACGAAGTGGTAATCTTATCGCTACTTACTTCATCAACTGCATCAGGATATAACTCATATACATAGCTTCCTTTCGGTACAGATCGTGAAAATGCAAGTAAGCGAATAAAATCAATGATGGTCAGATTCGTTCGAAGAGATGGGTATCGACTGAGCAAGGTCAGCAAGATTGATGACGCATCCTGTCCTTTTGAAACATCGATGACTATATCATCTACCCAGACTTCCCCATCTATGGGCGCTTCTATGCGCTTCCCCACCGCATGAGCAGATACTTGCCCAGATTCAGCGAAACTAGCCAACGATATGGTTTTCGCATCAGGAGCAAAGGATATGATCTGCGGACCCTTAGAGGAGGATTCTATGTCTACAACCAAGGTAAAACGATGCTCTCCATCAAATTTACTTTTTTTCACTACCGCTATTAACTTAAATATGGAAGCGACAAAAACGAGAAAGAAAACAATCGCGAAAAAAACAATCGCAATTTGCACAGTATTTTCCCTATCATTTGGATAGTGTTTTTTAGGCATATGTTGGGCAGCCCTTTCTCAGCACAAGACGGGAACAATGCTCTACTCTTCTTTTTTCTTTTTCTCGATGAGTTTAGGAAGAACAAATACAGGAGCGCTAGAAATCATGTTTTTATTGTCCTTTCCTTTCTTTTGCTTCTTCTTTTCACCTTTATAATATCCACCAAATCCAGCCATAATCTCACCTCCAAAATACTATCAATACTATAAATAGTACCAATAATATAATATAAAAATCAAGGTTTTATAATTTTTTCTAAAAACTCTGATAGCACAGCGGGAAGCGGCGCTTCTGTAGTTACTGTATCTTTCGTAGTCGGATGAGAGAAAGATATTTGAAAAGCATGAAGAAAAACACGAGGAAGAAGTGCACGGTCATCACGAGAAGTCTTACGTCCTCCATACAGGAAATCACCAAAGATGGGATACCCTATGTGTTTTAAGTGAACACGCAACTGATGTGTTCTTCCCGTCTGCGGATATAATTCAATGAATGAGAATTCTTCATGTGAAACTGGATTCTTAAGATGAGAAAGAACATGATATTTCGTCACTGCCTCCCGCCCATCCGGCAACACACCAAACCTCATGCGATTCCATGGAAGCCTTCCTATGGGTGCATTGATTTCCCCATCAGCCGGCTCTACTCTACCATGAGAAAGCGCTCTATATACTTTTTTCGTAAGTCTTTCCTTGAACTGTTTTTGTAAGTCTTCAAATGACTGCACATTCTTAGCTACGATTATAACTCCTGATGTTTCCTTATCAAGTCTATGCACAATACCAGCTCTTGATTTGAAAACCTCTTCGCTATCGTACGTATCAGATACCTTTGGATCATGCTTTGAGAGATGACGATAATCCTCAACCCAGTCCTGAAGCGTTGTCTCGCCAGACGTAGTCCCCGCCCTATTTACTGTCATACCTGACGGTTTATTAAGGACGAGAACATCATCATCTTCCACTAAAATTATCGGCTCCATATCTACTAATTATAGCATAAATAGCCTCGACTAAAGAAGAATGGGGATCAGATTACTTTTTTACACGCAGCGCTAACTGCTCGCGATGAAGAAAAAATACTATGGACGATAAGAATAAAATAAATGCAAGAATCCCCTCTGACTCTAATCCTAAAAATATCCCTACATTCTTAGAAAGAAGTTGAGAGAAGAATGTTAAAAAACTAAACGTAGCTAAGAATAATAACGTGACACTCCCCTCTCGAAGTTTTCCTTGTCGCAACAGAGAAAGCGCAATAGTCGAGAATAAAAGAGAAAACATGAAATACAACAATAGAATTACTCCTTCAGCAGGCACAAAGGCTCTTTTGAACAAAAAGGCCTGACCGACTACCAAAAGCTTTGTGATGGTTATTCCCCACAAGAAAGAAATCGAATAAAAATCTGAGAACCGGAGCGACGGGACTTTCCTTCGAGCGGTATACAAAAACTCAAATGCGAGAACACCTATAACCCCACCAAACAGGGAAAATCCCGGGTAGTAAGGAAACGCCAAGAATACATATGGATTCAAATAAGAAACGTTAAACGAAAAGATAATGTAAAGAATACGAGCTATGAAAAACCCAGGCAATATGCTCGCAAACACGCTGTTAAAAACCTGCTCCATGGAAATATTCTTTCTGATAAAAATTACATCTTCCCGAATAAGAACATATAAACAAAAAGATACCGTCACGAATGAAATTAAAAATATGATTATTTCGAAATACATACTAATTACTTTCTCCACGTCATTACCACACGAAATACTCCTAACGCCACTATAACTATCCCAATCCCAGTCAAAACTCTTCCCACACCGAAAATATCTGAAAGCCCGCCTACCATAATAATAGGTACTAAGGAAAAAATACCAATGAGCGCATTCAATCCCCCATATACTTTCCCTCTCAGCGAATCGGTCGTGTGCTCCTGCAAAACGGTGTTTGAAGGAACGAACACGAGTGAGTTAGAGAATCCGAGAAAGAATGCCAAAATCACTACGATATGAATCATGCCTACTGAAAAGGGTAATAATCCATTTAAAAAAAGGATAAATCCGTTCGATGAAATCTCTGCGCCTCCATATGGCAACAAAAGCATTACGACCCCAGCCAGTAAAACTCCGAGCGTTGCAGACATTGATTTGGAAAAATTTTGAAAATAGGTGCCGACAACCACTGCCCCAACTACCATACCGAGTGATGCAGGGGTTATGAAGAGAAGCGCAAATGCGTCTAATTTTATTTTTAAAATCTGTGTAGCGTATCCAGGACCGATAACCCCTACTATCAAGACGAGTAACTGCGCGATGGTTAAAAGTAGTAAAGATTGAGAAATTTCTTTCGTCTTTGCCATGACAGCCAAAGCTGACCACAAATCCTTCATGACGCTTACTTCTTTTCTCTTTTCGACCACTCTATCTACTTTCGCAGGGACACGTATGAGCAGGACAAACCCTGCTGCTATAAGAAATAGTATCGATAGCAAAGTGAAAACAACCATATCCCCGAAAAAAAGTAATAAAGGCCCTGATAATGCGTATGCGAAAAATATAGACCCATAAATCCCTAAACCGAAAAGCGCATTTGCGCTCAGTAATTGATCCTTCTTAACCAATACTGGAATCATGGGAGATTCTGCGGGAATAAAAAACTGCGTTATAAACGCGATAACGAATGTAACAACATATATCACAAATAAATTACTTGGAATAAATAACAATGCGAGCAGAAAAACTGCTCGTAAGATGTTTGTCCACAAAAGAACTTTTTTCTTATGCCACCTATCCACATAGACTCCAGCAAGAAGCCCAAATAAAATAGCAGGGATGGTAAACGAAAGTACGATACCAGATACCGCAGTATTACTATTTGAAACTTTATACGCGACAATTATGAGGACAAAATTCACCATGTTCATGGCGACTTGAGAGAAGACTTCAGCAAGCCAGAGATATAAGAAAGGCTTGTTCGAAAGAACAGACAGAATTCGATTATTCATCTAATTTGCGACTTTTTCACTGTAACTACCCGTCCTGGTATCGATACGAACGACATCGTCA
The DNA here is from genome assembly GCA_943354875.1 of Candidatus Levybacteria bacterium GW2011_GWA1_37_16. Taxonomy (GTDB): domain Bacteria; phylum Patescibacteriota; class Microgenomatia; order Levybacterales; family UBA12049; genus CALRDJ01. Next base: position 6,912 of record CALRDJ010000047.1, read on the forward strand.
ACGTCTATAAAAAGAGGTACCCGTGTTTTTAAACCATTTTCTAAAACTGCATCCTTATATAAGTTGGTCGTAGAGTTTCCCCGAATAGATGGAGCAGCTTCGGCTACTGCAAATTCCATTTTCGGTGGCAAAAGAAGTGATAATGGCTCTTCATCCAGAAAACTCACCGTAAATGACTCCCCTTCTTTCAAATAAATATGCTCAGGAATTTTGGCCAGAACTATAGAGACCTGCTCAAATGAAACAGGATCCATAAAATATGCCTGCACATCGTCTTTATATAAGTATTGAAGATCGCGTTTGCGGATTTGAACGATATCTACCTTCGCACTATTTATAAAGGTTTTTTCGGTAGTCGATCCACTCCTGATATTGCGGATTTTTACTTTTATAGTCGCACTACCTCGACCCATTTTAATATGTTCGTACGACAAGACCATAAGCAAGTTCCCTTGCTCTTCAAAAACAGTTCCAGCTCGAAGTTCGTTTACAGAAACCATAAAAACTAAAAAATTCGAAGCTCGAAGCGCGAATCTCGAAACAAATTCAAATTTTTGAAATTCGAATTTTAAAAATTGTTTCGGATTTCGACTTGCCTGCCGGCAGGCAGGTATTCGGATTTCGAATTTATGTCCTCTTTACTCGAATAAGTCCTGAACATGGGATTATCTCAACACCTTTTTTCTCCAGTGCGTCCAAATATAAGTTAGCACCGATAGAATCAGCTGCCATATGACCACAATCGATGACATTTATATGAAGTTTTCGGAGTTCCTGTACAGCGTCTTCTGGAACATGCATTTCGACAATGGTTCCCACACCAGCTTTAGCTAGCTCTGCATACATCTCTTTCGATGGATTAGTTCCTCCCGTAAAAGTAGACACTATCCTACCTGCCCTGCTTTTTTCAGATCCAACTGCCAAGAATGGTCCTGATTTTCCCCGAGTCGATTCTACAAATTCTGGAATTTCCTTTATATAATCCAAGACTTCCCCTGCAGTTTCAA
>CALRDJ010000048.1 GCA_943354875.1 Candidatus Levybacteria bacterium GW2011_GWA1_37_16
GTAATTATATTCATATCTATATTTCTTCGTTTTTATGATTATTCAAATAGATGGGGACTTGCATATGATCAAGCGAATGCGGCCATCATTGGGCGGTATGCACTTTTTAATAACCAGCTTCCCATGCTTGGCCCGTTCTCTTCCGCAGGTCCTTTCCAAACAGGAGGGGAATACTATTGGTTAGTTATGTTGGGGACAGCGATATATCCATTTTCTGTTTTATCTCCATGGATCGCACTAACAGGGCTGTCAGTTCTTTTCGTAGCACTCTTGATGTTGCTGGGGAGGAAGCTCGAAAATGCTCAGCTTGGTTTAGTTGCTGGGCTTTTAGCAGCTGTTTCTCCAGGCGGAATATCGCAAGCGATAAATTTAACAAATCAGTCTCCGCTTTCTTTTACGTCTTTACTCGCTTTGTTTGCTATGGTTTGGTATTTAAGAACAGATCAGAAGCGATTTTTGTTTTTCATGGGATTATTTGTCGGACTAGGTTCGTCCATCCATCTACAAGGGGCGGCACTTATATTTCTTATCTTAATATCTCTTCTCATTAAGAGACCAAATCTCAAAGGATTAATTTTTTTAGGATTAGGGCTAATTATCCCTTGGTTGCCGGTGCTTTGGGTAGATTTTCATAATAACTTCATGAATACACATAATATGTATTACTACTATAGATATGACCAGTACAATATTTCCCTTGATGTACTAGGGAGAAGATGGTTAACATACATTGGTATTTTTTGGCCTCAGGCCTGGGCAAATATAGTGGGTGGATTTGATTTCACTGGATACTTGCTTATGGGTTTGACGATCATAGTCACCTTGGTAAATGGCATTAAGCAAAGAATTAGTAAGGAATGGATCGCTATTATAGGAAGTTTTCTTTGTGCTATTTTAATGCTCAGATATGTCCACACTCCTTTATTTGATAGTTATCTTGTTTTTTTACATCCGATTATTTTTCTTATCACCGCATGGTCAATCTGTTTACTCATAAAAAAGAATAAAATTATAGGCATAATTGTTTTTATGGTTGTTGTCGGCGGAAGCTTACAAAAGGATATCATAAATATTATAGATGCTAAAAATAGGAGCGCTGAGAGAATAGAGGAATGGATCCATGTATTAAGCACAAAGCATCCAAATGAGAAATTTGCTGTCTATAACTATAATAATAGTGCGAGTAGTGTGAGCATCTCTCTCTCGCTTTTTTTGAGTAATGATGGAAAAATTGATGATAACGGATTACGCATAGGAGCCATAGATGCCACAGATGAGGCGACTTTGAAGCACCCTATAATTTATAGAAGAAAAGACGATTTCATACTTTTGGATCTCAGCGGGTCTAGCTCTGCAGATCTTTTATACGATAAGTGGACATTTATGAATCCGAGTAGTATTTATAATCAGACAGAGTACTGGTTTTTAGAAAAAAAGAAATGAAAAGTAAATATATCATCATATTTCTCTGCATCATTCTATTAGCCTCTTTTTTAAGAGTGTTTAAGCTAAATGAGATTCCAGGTAGTTTAAGTCCAGATGAGGCAGTGCTTGGATATACATCCTATTCGTTTCTTTTGACAGGTGCAGATGAACACGGTAAGTTGCTGCCTCTTGCTCTTCAGTCTTTTGGTGATGGGAAACTTCCTGGATATTCCTACATGGGCATCTTGCCTGTCGCATTGCTGGGACTTAATGAATTTTCTACTCGCTTTCCAAGTGCCTTGGCTGGAGTTATCGGCGTTGTCCTCATATATCAAATAGGGTTTTTTATTTTTAATAAAAAAAGTATTGCGCTTTTTTCATCATTATTTTTTGCGTTATCGCCATGGAGCATTTATCTTTCTCGAGCTGCATATGAAGTAAATATGGCTACTACATTATTTTTAGCAGGACTATTTTTCTTTTTGAAATTCTATCATAGTGGACAGAAAAGAGTTAAGACGCTTATCGCATCTTTTGTTTTCTTTTGCTTGGCAATGTTGACATATCACTCGTATATATTATTTATTCCTATATTTGTTCTTTTTCTCTTCTTTTTCATGAGGAAAGAGATGAGGATAAATTTTCGAGTAGGGTTTATTATTATTTTCTTCATTATTTTTATAATAACTTCGTATGCGATGCTTTTTTCAAGTGGAAAAGATAAAGTAAGTACGTTATCAATTTATAGCGACAAGAACGTATTGTACAATCGGGTAGAAAAATTAAGAGGCGATAGTTCACTGAAAAATGATATATTAGAAAAATTCTTACATAATAAATATTTAGGTGTTACTTATCAATTGGGACAAAATTACATAAATACTTTTTCGCCTGAATTCCTGTTTGATAAAGGTGGAGAGAAGCTTCAGCATAATTTAGGAAATTTCGGAAATTTATATTTATTTGACGCATTGCTCTTGATTATGGGTTTTGCTGGATTATTCTATAATCGTGAAAACGCTATAAAGATTTTATGTATTTGGTTGCTTTTGGGACCAATTCCCTCAGCACTTACTCGTGACAGTCTTAATTCTACTCGTCTTTTTTTGCTTATGCCTGCATTTATCTTAGTGGAGGCGTATGGTGCTTATTTTTTATATAGTTTACTTGAGAGAAAAGTGTTAATTAACTGGATAATAAAGAGTGTCTTAATTCTACTTTTCTTCTTGAATGTAGGATTTTTCTTAGATAGTTACTTTATGCATTTTAACACTCAACGAGTGCGCTTTTGGCATTATGGATATAAGCAAGCTGTCGAGTTATCAGAAAAATACCCCGCATACGATGTGGTTATGAGAGGACCAGAAAATTTTCCATATATTTATTTTCTATTTTATATGAGGTATGATCCTTTGAAATTTAGAAAAGAGGTTTCTTACTATCCAGTTACTTCGGAAGGATTTCTCTACGTAAAGAGTTTTGGGAAATATACATTTCCTGAAAAAATTTCATACTCAGAGCTTGGTCCCAAAACTCTCTCCATTGACGATACGAGACTTGATGACAAGAAAAATTCAATTTACTTACCTTCAGGAGAACCAGTACTTGGTTATTGGATAAATAATTGAGTTAAGTATTGTATGCCTGATCAGGTATATATGTTATCATACTAATGAGCTTATTTATGAAAATGAATTGGTATTCATGGTTACTACTTCTTATACTTGTTTTAGGGACGTTTTTAAGAGTTTGGCATATTGATCAGATTCCCTCAGGTATTCATGCAGATGAGGCTGATGGAGGATATACGGCATACAGTCTTTTGGAAACTGGATTGTCTCCTCATGGTACTTTTAATCCACTTGCTTTGGATGATAACAATACCGGAGGTGTTCATGCGCCTCTTTACACCTATTCACAGGCACTTTTTGTAAAGTTTTTCGGATTAAATATGTTTTCAGTTCGAGGCCCATCGGTCGTGTATGGTTCGCTCACTCTCATTTTATTTTTCTTAGTGCTTAGAAGGCTTTTCAAATCAGAGAATACAGCACTTTTAGGGACTTTTTTACTAGCAGTTAATCCATGGGCCATACATATATCCAGACAGGGTCTTGGAGAGGCTATATCTTTGTTTTGGGTTATGCTTGGAGCCACACTCTTTCTCTATAGTGAAAAAAAACTATATCTTATGGTTTTATCAGCAGTGGCGTTTGGATTAGCACTCTTTTCCTATGATGCGCCTAAAATATTTTTACCTCCTTTTATAATTCTTTTAATATTCTTCACCAGAGATACTATTTTTAAACTTAAATCTCAATTATTTATATTTGGTGTTGTTATCACGCTTTTTTATGGAGTAATGTTGCACACTGCATTTACGAGCAATGGGCTTTATCATTTTAGTAGGGCTAGTGTTTTTGATCGTATTGCAGAAAATGTGAATACGGAGCGTTACTTAACCACCTCTCCTCTGTGGCTATCTCAGGTATTTCATAATAAGCTTACTATCCCATTGAAGCGATTTGAGACTAGCTATGTGAGTATTTTTTCACTGAATTGGTTGTTTATAAATGGTAGTGGGAACTTACAGCAAGCGGTAGGAAATCACGGACAGTTTTTTCTATTTGAGTTGCCATTTTTCTTCATCGGTATTTTTTTGGCATTCAAGAAAAGTATAAAACTGGGAATATTTTTGCTTGGCTGGATGTTGCTCGGTGCAGTTCCTGGAGGACTTACTACAGGAAACTATGCATATCGATCTGTACACGTACTACCAATCCCAATTATTTTTTCTACGCTTGGAATTTTATGGTTTTGGGAAAAAAGCAACAACTTTAGTTCTGTATTTAAATTATTGGCAAAACCTTCACTCGTAGTAATTATGCTCATATATACAACTAGCTATCTTCATACATACTTTTTTGATTATCCTGTATATGCATCAGAATACTGGAATAAGCAGCAAAACGAGGTAGTGAGAGATCTCATATCGGTTGAAAAAAATTATAAGACAATTTATATTGACGGTGGTGAGCCATGGGCCATAACCTATGCTTACTTTAAGCAATTGCCTCCAGTTCTATATCAAGCTTCCTACAAGAGCTCTATGCCTTTTGGAGGTGACCCCGAAACGATACAAATAGGAAATATCGTGTTTGCGCATTTTCATCTAGAAGAGGTTCAGACTCCATCTTTAGTTTTTCCAAAAGGATCGTTGCTTATAACAGATGGTAATAAGTTTCCTCAGTATCCAACGTTGAAAACGTATCGAGATTCCGGAAATGTTCGGGTAGTTTTTAAAATGCTTGAAGTGAAATGACTAAAAAAATAACATTGCTAATTATAGTCATTGTCGCTATCATTCTTCGGTTTTATCATCTTGGGGTAAATCCACCTTCTCTTGCATGGGATGAGGCATCTTGGGGATATAATGCATACTCATTAGGGATTGATGGAAGAGATGAGTTTGGTCGTTTTCTTCCGCACGACTACCTAGAATCGTTTGGAGATTTTAAGCCACCGGTGTATGCCTATATAGATATAATTCCAGTGAAGATATTTGGATTAAATGAGTTTGCCACTCGTTTTCCTTCGGCTTTTTTTGGTGTCCTAACTGTTTTATTTACGTATTTTCTTGCAAAGGAGATTTTTAAAAGAACTCCCCAGCGTGATGTAATAGCGCTTATATCTGCTGGATTATTAGCTATATCACCATGGCATATTAACTTATCTCGTGCTGCTTTTGAGGCAAATGTTGCCACGTTTTTTATTCTCGGAGGAGTATTATTTTTTCTATTAGCTGTTCAGGGCAAGAGATGGTATATGGTTTTTTCAGCCATATTTTTTGTTCTTTCCTTATACACCTTCAATAGTGCTCGGATTGTTTCTCCTTTGTTGGTTTTGCTCCTAGGAGTTTTTATGTATCGCCATCTTATAAAAATGAAAAAACAAGTATTCGTTGCGGTAGTGGTTGGAGCTCTACTTATTTTACCTACGCTCCAGTTCATATTTAGTGCTCAGGCAGGGTTGCGGTTTAAAGAAGTAAATATTTTCTCAGATATTTCAGTAATAAAGCGTTTAAATCAGGATATTGATAATGATCATAATACATGGTGGACAAAAATAATTCATAACAGACGACTAGCATATAGTGTTCTATATGTACAACATTATTTCGACAATCTAAATCCATCCTTTCTTTTTATAAAGGGCGATGGAAATCCTAAATTCTCGACGCAAGACGTGGGTCAGCTTTACATATGGGAGCTTCCATTTTTAATTATAGGTAGTCTCTTTTTAATTCGAAAAAAAGAAGGGTTGTGGTGGGTTTTGCCGTGTTGGTTTCTTTTGGGAATAGTGCCTGCAGCTACAGCTAGAGAGACACCTCATGCGCTTCGTATAGAGACAGTACTTCCTACATTGCAAGTCATAGTTGCGTATGGGTTAGTAAGAAGCTTTTCATATTTTGAAGGAAATATGCTTGGAATACGTAAAGTAGTTCTATTCACTTCTTTTTTAAGTCTTTTAGCTGTTTTTTCTCTAGGATATTATCTTCATGGGTATTACAAGCATTATTCCGTAGAGTACTCGGGTGAGTGGCAATATGGCTATAAAGAATCGATAGAATATGTTAGAAATGAGCAAGATAAATATGATCGAATTTTGGTGACAACCAGTATAGGCAGACCATATATTTACTATCTTTTTTACTTAAAAACTATTCCATCTGTTTTTCAAAAAGATGCAATAATTAGACGAGATGCCTTCGGTTTTGTAAATGTAGATGGATATGGTAAATATAGGTTTGGTGGTGATTTAAATGCCTTAGTAGAAAAAGATTTTAAAAACTTATATATTAACTCAGCTTCTGAGGTGCCATTGGGCGCAAAGGTACTAAAAACATTCTTTTTACTAAATGGGCAGCCTGCATTAGTCGCGTATGAAAAATAACGTATGAATAAAAAGATACTCATGATTTTAATCATTATACTTTTACTTGCATCCATGCTTCGGTTATGGAATTTAGGAAACGTACCTATTTCTCCCGATTGGGATGAGGCGGCGCTAGGATACAATGCATACTCCATAATGACTACAGGGAGAGACGAATTTGGAAAGTTTCTTCCTATTGTCCTGCGTTCATTTAACGACTATAAACCGGCGCTTTACGCGTATTTAATAATTCCTTTTATTCAAATACTTGATTTAACTGTATTGGCAGTAAGACTTCCATCAGCGATATTTGGGATTTTATCAGTTCTTGCTACGTTTTTTTTGGTGAAAGAGTTATTTCCAAACGTAACAATTGGAGAGAGTTCGAGGAGATGGGTTTCGGATGCGTTCGCATTGATAGCGGCTTGCATGCTTGCTATATCTCCGTGGCATATTCAATTTTCTCGAATAGCATTTGAGTCAAACGTTGGGCTCGCATTAAATATTTTTTCTATACTCTTTTTTCTAAAGGGCTTTAGAAAGCCTTTGTGGCTTTTTTTCTCAGTTTTTTGCATGAGCATGAGCATATATGTATACCAAAGCGAGAAGGTTTTTGTTCCTATCTTAGCTACAATTCTTGTTCTTATTTACAGAAAGCAATTATTATCTCTCCCGAGAAGGCATATCGTGGCTGTGATAATTTTTGGGCTTATTCTTGTTTCCCCAATGCTTGTATATATGACTACAGATAAGCAAGCTTGGGCTCGGGCTCAGGGAGTAAGTATTTTTTCTAGAGTAGATAATGTAGAAGTTGATCAGGTATCAAAGCGAATACAAAGAGATATGGCAAATAATGATTATCTTGGGGTAATTATTGATAACAGAAGAACAATCTTTGTAAAAGATACTATAGACGGTTATTTGTCTCATTTTGACCTGAACTGGCTTTTTATAAAAGGAGATCCAAATATTACTCGACATCATGCGCCAAATATGAGTTTGTTGTATCTCTGGTCGTTCCCATTTTTATTGATCGGAATTTATACACTTTTTTTTGGAAGAAAAGAAAATGGAATAAGTAAGCAATCTAAATTGCTTGTATTTGGATGGCTGCTCTCGGTGCCTATTCCTGCATCCATAACATATGATATTCCTCATGCTGTTAGAACACTTAATTTTTTACCTACATGGGACATTTTTATCGCAATTGGTTTACTTAGTACGTTTATATATTTACAGATAAAGCTTAAGCCATTCATAAGATATGCAGTATATGGATTAATTGGACTAGTGATGATATTAAATATTTCATATTATCTAGATCAGTATTTTGTG
>CALRDJ010000049.1 GCA_943354875.1 Candidatus Levybacteria bacterium GW2011_GWA1_37_16
CAGGATCTCCCTGTGTCTCGTTACTTTTTCGAGAAAAAGTAACACAAAAACTCTTTTGCCAATAGCCCTCCACCTAAAAATACTCCGTTCGTTTATCGGGGGAATGGCGGCCCCCTCCAGGCATTCATCCCGATAAATCGGGCTTCAGCCCGGGCCTCCCCCTGATAGCTTGCTCCGTATTTTTTTAACGGTGACTTGCTAAGGCAAAAAATATGGAATGCTTTCAGCGCTCGCACACGGAGAAGAGGATGGATTTGTGAAAACCCTTCAGCCTCGGTATAATACGCCTATGAAAAATCCCATAGAAGCAATGTTCCAGCCCAACCCAAATGACATGCCTGAAATATGGATCTGGGCGTTAAGTTGGTTTTCAAAACCACCTCAGAGTCCAGCAAAGCGAATGAAGCAGGCAGTCTTAGTAGAGGTTATTAAGGGAGAGTTTGCTGCTCAATTGGAAAAACGTGGTATTTCGGAAGATATGTCTGGTCTCCATAGTCTTTATCGCGCGGATTCAGCGTGGGCATTACAGATCGCACGGAGAGAATTCCCCAGAGACTGGCCGACACTTGGTGTTCATGCGACCACAGCAGCTGCATTTGGTTTGCGTCATGTAGAACTTATGACTGGTAAAACAATTGATGCGCGACAGCCGTTGCCAGGATATGTAAAAGAATGGGCGACTTGGTAGCCTGGCCTCTTGGCATAAGCCCAGGTAGATGATACAATCAGATCCTAGATTACAGATTCTAGATCCTAGCAATATGACATTGATTATTTCCTCTAGCATCTAAGATCCAGGATCTAACATCTTGTTTATGAATTACACCCGCACAGTTTTGCCCAATGGTCTCCGCATTCTCACTTCCCCCATGCCTTCATTTGAGTCAGCTACAGTTTTGGTCATGGTGGGGGCAGGAAGTCGATATGAAACCCGTGAAAATAGTGGTATTTCACATTTCTTAGAGCATATGGCTTTCAAGGGTACGAAAAATAGACCCTCAGCGCTTATCATATCATCACTTATCGATGGCATCGGAGGCGAGTTTAACGCATTTACCGGAAAAGAAACGACTGGATATTACATCAAATCAGCTGCGGGGCACGTAGAGCTGTCTCTCGATCTTCTCTCTGACATGCTGAAAAACTCACTTCTTGACCAAAAAGAGATTGATAAGGAGCGTGGAGTGATTATCGAGGAAATAAATCTGTACGAAGATACACCTGTTCGAAAAATTGGTGATGTGTACGAGAGTCTCCTGTATGGTGATGTGCCTATGGGGTGGGATATAGCAGGGGAAAAGGATATCATCATGAAGATAACTCATCAGGACTTTGTCGATTATATGCGATCTTTGTATAGCGCATCAAATATGACTGTGGTGGTAGCAGGTGGTATTACCGATAAAAAAGCAGTAGAGCTCGTTACGAAATACTTTGGAGATATGGACGCCTTTGATATGAAAAAGCATAGTAAAGTAGTGGAGAATCAGAAAAAACCAGCAGTCCTGTTAAAAAAGAAAAAGACCGAACAAGTTCATTTCGCGCTCGGAGTGAGAACGGTTCCAAATAATCATGAAGATCGCTATCCGCTTTCTATTCTTGCATCGATTCTCGGTGGTGGAATGAGTAGTAGGCTTTTTCATGAGATTCGAGAGAAGCGGGGATTGGCCTATTATGTGAGAAGTCACTCAGAGCATTATCAGGATGTGGGGAGTCTCGTATCGATGGCTGGAGTAGATCCGAAAAGAACAGAAGAGGCTATAGAAGTGATGGTGGAAGGATATCGTGCTATCTCAAATGGAAAAGTCCCAGTGACCGCGCAGGAGCTGAAGAAAGCGAAGGAGTATGCGAAAGGTCATATGGTACTGGAGCTTGAGGATAGTCGTTCTGTAGCGGCATTCTATGCGAGTCAGGAGCTACTCGATGAGTCGATTGAGAATCCAAATGATGTTATGAAGAGAGTGGATGCAGTGACGCTTTCTGAAATAGAGCGAGTAGCGAAGAAATATATAAAAAATGATACGCTTAATCTCGCAGTTATAGGAAATTTTGAAAACGGTTCTCGATTTGAGAAGTTATTGAAACTTTAAATTTCAACTAGACAAATTTAAGGAGAAATGCTAGAGTTATGGTGTCATCCTGAATTCATTTCAGGATCTACTTCCATCTCGACACAGGGACCTGCCTGCCGGCAAGGCAGGGATGCTGAAACACCCGTCTCGACTCGGAGATCGATCCGAGGCGGAAGTTCAGCATGACAAATATATTTATGGATCGATCAGTTGTAATAGTAAAACCAGACGGAGTACAAAGAGGTCTCATCGGTGAGATAATTCATCGTTTTGAGCGAAAAGGCTTGAAGCTTGTCGGTATAAAAATGGTTTCACTCAGTGATGCGCTTCTCGATGAATGGTATGCGCATCATAAAGAGCGAGCATTTTTTCCTGCACTGAAATCCTACATGAAATCATATCCAGTAGTCTCGATGCTCTGGGAGGGTGTGGATGGCGTAGCGACTATTCGAAAAATGGTAGGTGCTACGAAGGCTCGTGACGCAGAGCCAGGAACAGTACGGGGAGATTTCGCCATGAGTCAGCAGTATAACCTCATCCATGCTTCTGAAAACGCAGAAATAGCGAAAAAAGAAGAAGAGCTCATGTTCTCTAAATCAGAAGTGTTTGATTGGGAGAAGAGAGATTTTGATCACATTTACCTCGCAGACGAACTCGGAAAATAATCCCCGTTACGATCGACCTACTATTATTAGGTTTTTTTCTCTTCGCTTTGCAAATCGAAGTGTCGACCTTTATCGAAAAATTCGAACGTCATTTTCGCAAAGATAGGCGACACACCCCTTTTGGCGCCGCCTGCTATCTCATCCGCTTTCCCCTCGACCTCGCTCTATATATTTTTTGCAAAGACAAAAGACAAAATGCGCGCGATTTTTTTTATTTATAGTCCCGCTCTGTTGCGGAACAGAAAAACAAAGCCAATTTAATGTTTTCTTGCCCCACCCAACCAGCGCGAAAACTTTTAACTCCCTGTATTATACAGAAAATTTAGAAAGATTGAAAACCAAACCGGCTATTTTCCACCATTTTGGCCGAGCCTTGTATTCGTGCTTGATTTTTTAATTCCCTTATGCCTTAATTAGATTAAGGAGCGAATTCATACTTGAAAATTTAAATTTTGCTATAATGAGACTATTGAAGTAAGTATCTTATGAGTAACAAGTCTTTCGATTATTTTAAAAAGGGTTTCTTTCTAGTAAATAAAACTGGGGGTCTTCTTTTATTTGGCTTATCGCTATCCTTGTTAGGTAGCCTTCCAGACTTTCTAGGAGACTCTTTTCTCAAGGGAACGCTCCAAGTAATAGGATTTTTAATTCTTTTTTTTGAAATAGGTTTTGCTTTCTCTCTACCTTTATTTCTATTGGGTAAACAAGAAGGAAAGTCAGTGGGCTTTGGTGATATTTTATCTACGTCACTACGAAATACTAAACGATTACTACTTCCTTCTATTTTACTATTAATAATTCTTATTGTTATAGCCGTTTTAAGCTTTTTCCTAGTTGCCCAGTTTGTGTATGGCGGAAATTTTAATTTCATGGAACGGTCAACGCAAGGATTCAGTGCGTGGAATTTCTTATTTACCTTCCTTATTGGACTGTTTTCTTTTGGTACTTTTACTTCAATTTATTTTTCTTTAGAAAAAAATGGTTTGTTTAGTTCTATAAAAAAGAGTATAAACCTCGGTATTAAAAATCTTGATTTTATAATGATTCTTTTTGTAATTTCTGCATCCATTGATTTAGTATTAGCTTTATTTCTCAATAACTATCAAAGTCTGTGGCAATTGTTTGTGAGACATACTATCTATCAGTATGAGATGTTATTATTTGTTGCTGCCTCATTAATTTTTTACCAAAGTCATGGTGGAGTTGGTGTTTCTTCTTCTATACCTTCCTCAAAAAAAATAGAAGCTGAGGAAAAAAACGAAGGAGAAAAGTATAGAAAATTTTTATCTCCAAATGAAAAAGTAGTTAAAGTATTTGATTATGCAAATTCTCAGTTTATTTGGGATTTAGTTATAGGAACTCTCTTGATACCAGTTTTGCTTTTTGGTTTGATTTGGATTTTAATAGCAATATATCGAAAATTAACCATTAGGTATTTAGTAACTGATAGAAGAGTAATAGTTAAAAAAGGCTTAATTGGCCAATCGACTGTAAGTGCGGATTATTCAAAAATAACAGACGTAACTGTACAACAAGGAATTTTAGGTAGGTTAATCTTGCATACAGGGACTATTGTGGTTAATACTGCTGGGACAGGCCTAGGTGAAGTTACTATAAAATGGGTAGAAGATCCATTCAAAGCCAAAGACGTAATATACGGACAGATTCACAAAAAATAACTCCCATACTAATACCTCAATTAAGACTTGTTTCAGAAAGAATAGGATTGAATCACATCGTCATATTGTTTTAAAATTCTCAAAGTGTTATAAAAAAAGCGGACTCAACATTTTTTGAAATGTCTTTTTTAATGGCGCAATCGGACAACAGAAGACATTTCTTGTTGAGTCCACCGGTTGCGCCTTTTAAGTTAAAAACTATAGGAAAAGTTCTTTAAAAAATTTTCGCGTTTTTTAATTCCGCTAAAAGCGAAATGTTCGAGCCGACAGTTTTTAGAGCTTCGGCCGAAGGCCGAGCGGACAGAGGGCGGCGCGAAAAGGGGCGCGCCGCCTACCTTTGCGTACGAAATTGAGTTCGAATTTTTCGATATAACTCGACACTTCGATTTGCAAAGCGAAGTGTCGGGGTGCCGGGAATTGAACCCGGTGTCTCTGCGTCCCGAACGCAGCGTGATACCGATTCACTACACCCCGCAAAGAGCGAAAATTATTGTACCTGGTTTTTTGATATTATACAAACATGGAGAGTCTGAGTTTAAAGATGAGCTCAAGGAAAGCGTATGTATGTACACAAACCGTTACAAGGTTTCTGCTCTTACAAGAAGAACGAGCAATTCAAAAGGCAAATAGATGCGTTAACTCTTCAGTTCGTGAATGAAGGTGGTTTTTGCGAAAATCTCTCCAAAAAGCGATTAGAACAAAAGCTGGGAAGGTATGGTAAAGTAGCCATGTGGTCGCGTAGCTCAATTGGATAGAGCAGTCCCGTCCTAGTTGACAATTTATATTTCATGTATTACGATCAAAGCGTGAAAAGATTAACGAAAGAAACGATTAATAAGATAAAACATTTAAGGAGAAAAGGACACAGTCTATCAGAAATAAGCAGTCAGTTAAATATTCCAAAAACTACAATCCTCCGACATATTAAAGACGTTAAGATTCTAACTAAATATGTAGAGCAGTGGTTGGGTAAAAGAGGTGGGAGTGCTAAGAGGAAGAAAATTGCGGACGAACATGCTAAAATCAAAGCTAAGCAGGTAATTAAGTCTCTATCCAATAAGGATAAGATGCTATTTTTAGTTGCTTTATATTGGGGAGAAGGTACTAAAAAAGAATTTGGGCTTTCTAATACGGATGCTGATCTAATCAAAGTTTTTATTAAAGGACTAGAGGAGGTATTCAATATTTCTAAGAATCAGTTAAGTATAAGTGTTAGAATTTATGAAGATTTAGATAAAGAAAAATGTTTAAAATTTTGGTCCGGTATCACCGGCGTACCTGAAAATAAGTTTATAAATGTTAATGTTTTAAAAGGGAAGAAATTTGGAAAACTATCGTATGGTATGTGTAGGATACGCGTGAAAAAAGGTGCTGACTTACACAAATATATAATCGCATTACGAAACGAAGTGATAAATCTATTTTAAAAGAGTCCCCGTAGTATAACGGATAGAATAGGGGTTTCCTAAACCCTAGATCCAAGTTCGACTCTTGGCGGGGACGCACGTACGTTATTTTCCTGGCGTTGGGGTATCTATTCGATCGATTACCTGAGCGATAAGTCCTTGGATATGTTCCTCTGTAAGTGGTGAAAGTCCTGCTGTATCAAGTATGTCTCTTTCTTGTCGCCTAGCTTTTTCTCCAATAGTTTCATATTGTGCCTTTTGCAGTGCGAGAGAGGGTTGCATGGCTAGTTCTTGTGCTCGCTGTGCTAGGTTGCCAAATCCTAGTGCGCGGACTTGTGTTCTCGTAGGTTCATCCCATGTAGTTCGTGAGAGCGAGAATTCATGTACTCGTCCCGAATCATGATCAAGATTCGTATGATGAAAAGGAGACATAGTGGAATTAAGAGCGAGTGCTTCTGGTGTTCGTCTGACTTTGTCTACAAAACCCAGCACCTGTGAGTCGAGGATTACTTCTCGGTATATATCAGAATCTCTGCTCGCACTCGGTCTCACGGTAGCATGAGGAGGGGTTATTATCCTACTAAAGCCTTCATAGGTATCAGGGGGGTTGCGTTTTTCAAGTACGTGGGCAAGCTGCGTCATGAATTCAGAGCGATGTGCTGCGGGAAGTTTTTTATCGAATTGGGGGGTTGATGCTTCGTTCCTATTTGAATTTGGTTTAGGTCTTATTCTTCTGAGTCCGATTGTTTCTGATGATGAGATTCTGACCACAAGAGTTTTTATAACATATATTTCTTCGATGTGTCAATAATTTGGTACAATCAGTTTATGAGCAGATCTGAAATCACTCGATTCCTTATTATGCGAAGCATAGGAAACTTTCTGTTGCTTTTCGCGATCTTTGGTGTGATCGCGACGTTTGGTCCTGCGCTTTCTTATGAGATTCAGTATCGAATTATCCAGCTGCGTGGAGTGCAGTATACCGTGGTAGCGCCGAAGGTCGAGCCTTCGCTTTTTGGAGAAATTTTGAAAAAACAAGGAGCTAGCGTATTGTCGGTGGAAAGTTCTGGTTTTTCATCTGTTCTCAATGGTCCTACCCAGCAACTTTTGATACCTAAAGATACAGATTTTAGTATATTGATACCGAAAATTGGTGCCACCGCAAAGGTTTTCCCAAACATAGATCCCGCAGATGAAAAAGGATTTTTACCTATTCTGCAGCAGGGCGTAGCGCATGCGAAAGGAACGGTTTTTCCAGGAATAAAAGGAAATACCTATCTCTTCGCTCATTCAGCAGATAATTTTTGGGATGCAGGGCGATACAATGCGGTATTTTATCTCCTAAAAGATTTGTCATTGGGGGATGACGTAGTAGTTTTCTTCGAGAATCAACGCCATAACTATGTGATCGAAGATTCACGCATCGTAGATGCATCAGACGTGTCAGCTATCGTAAAAGGGCAGGATAGTGCACATGAGCGGCTTATTCTTCAGACTTGCTGGCCTCCAGGTACCACGTGGAAGAGGCTTTTGGTCATAGCGAAACCAAAATAGTTTCTTTTATTGTCATCCCGAAT
>CALRDJ010000050.1 GCA_943354875.1 Candidatus Levybacteria bacterium GW2011_GWA1_37_16
TTGCTCCTAAAAACACCACCTGGCCGATGGGTGCAGGGAGGATTTGAGCAGGTATTCGCAGGAGTAGGAAAAGTATTTTTCGGTGTTTCTCAGAATGCGAAAAAACCATTTGAAGACACAGAATCGGTACGATTGCAAAAAGAAAATACGAGTCTTCGGGAACAATTAGTCACACTGGAACTTTTGAAAAAAGATAATGTCGCCCTTTCTGATCAATTCCAAACAGCTTCTATTAAAAGCTCCATACTTCTACCGGTTCATATAGTGAGTATGCCTCAATTTATTCCAGGAATAAGTACTCCTGATAGTTTCATAATCGACATGGGGAAAAACGGTCAGATCCGGGAGGGAATGGGGGTGGTGTTTGGAGAAAACCTAATTGGGAAAGTTACGAAAGTATCAGAAAACGTGTCCGAGGTGCTCGTTATTTCTAGTTCGAAAATGACTTTGAGTGGAAAAACTAGCAGAACTGCAGCACTTGGTGTCGTAAGAGGAAGAAGCGAAGGAGAGCTGTTTTTCGATGCGGTACTTCCCTCAGAAGATGTAAAGTCGGGAGATATGATTGTGAGCGTGGGAGATATGAACCTACAAGGTGTAGGTATTCCTGGAAACATGATTATCGGCAAGATCGTTTCGGTGGATAAAAAACCTAGCGCTATGTTTCAAACAGCAAAAATTAAAAGCCTTATCGATATTAGCCGTTTATCCACCGTATTTGTGATCGTAGCGCCATCTCTATGAAACCACTGTTTTTAACGCTACTCATAGCGTCGGTACTACTGGAAGGGTTTCTCACAACTATTCCGCTGGTATGGGTCATTCTTCTCTTGGGGTATGTATGGTTTCAAAAACCGTTCTTTTTTTATGCATTTATGGCTGGGATGGCTTTGGATCTTTTCGCGGTAAATCCTTTGGGGTTTCGAAGCGTGCTGTTTATCGGTATGCTACTCATAGTTACTTTATACGAGCGAAAGTTTGAGATAGTTACCTTGCCATTTATACTACTTGCATCATTTTCTGGAAGCGTTGTGTTCTTATGGATTTTTAACTACAATGAAATCCTCATCCCATCGCTCGTGGGAAGCCTCATCGGAGCGTTGTTTTATCGTATTGTCATCCTTCGTCCGACTGAATCGGGATCAGAATGACAGTATGAGGTTGTATTATGAAAAGACGATCATCTCCAGGAGTTGCTTTTGGTGACTATATCAGTACTGGTAGTCCCTCTATACGGCGGGGTGGGTACGAAAAGCAGTATACGATGAGGGAATTTATTCTCCCGGCGATTCTCATAGTCGTATTATCGGTGCTCTTTTTTCGTCTCGTGGCAATTCAGTTAGTCCACGGATCATATTATAGAGCGTTATCAGATAAGAACAGGATTAAAACGGAAACCATTCATGCCAGTCGTGGAGTAATTTTCGATCGATATGGCACGCCATTGGTTTTTAACGTTCCAGGTTTTCGAGAATCAGTGGATGGAAAAACCACGCAAATATCCCAAAAAAAAGCAGTAGAGCTTTTGTCGCATGGTGCCACGGGACTCGAGATTGATTCTCTACGGCAGTATCCGTATCGAGAAGAATTTGGACATGTTATCGGCTATGTCAGTCAGATATCGAAAGACGAACTTCGGAGTCCTGAATTTTCTGCATACAGGGGTGGTGACGTAATAGGAAAAATGGGAATAGAACAGGAGTATGAGAAAAAACTCATAGGAACTGACGGGAAAAAATTACAGGAAGTAAACAGCATGGGAAATCCTGTTAGAACGTTAGGTCAGAGTGATCCCATACCGGGAGTTGATATTACACTTACTCTTGACGCAAAACTTCAGCATGCAGCATTTGAGGCGACGAAAGGCATAAAACAGGGCGTTGTGATCGTGTCCAAGTTAAATGGGGAGGTGCTAGTTATGTTGTCGCGTCCTTCATTTGATCCAAATCTATTTACTCTGGATGAGACCTATGAGGTTGCGAGCAATGCTGCGTATACTGAGCTTTCTCAGGTACTTTTGGATGGAGACAGACAACCGCTTTTAGATCGTGCTATTTCGGGCACCTATCCTCCTGGTTCTACGTTTAAGCTCGTTACTGCAGCAGCAGGGCTAGAAAACCATATAATAGACAAGAATTATGAGATACAAGATACTGGCATTATTTATCTTGGTGCATTTTCATTTTCGAATTGGTTTTTCACTCAGCATGGGAGAACAGATGGAGTAGTCGATGTGATAAAGGCTATACAGCGGTCAAATGACATCTTTTTCTATAAGCTGGCGGAGTTAGTGGGCGTGGAAACGCTTTCTAAAGTCGCTCAGAAATTTGGAGTAGGAAGTAGACTTGGAATTGATTTGCCTGGTGAAAAAGCAGGAGTTTTGCCGACAAACGAATGGAAGCAGAAAAACGTAGGTGAGCCGTGGTATCTCGGAGACACCTATCATTATGGTATCGGGCAAGGATATTTGCTGACCACGCCGTTGCAGGTTAATGCATGGACACAGGCTATCGCAAATCAGGGAAAACTCTATCGCCCCCGTTTGCTAAAAGATGATAAGAGCGTGGTGCTCAGCGATACGTTACTCGATTCTAAAAATATGGAACTTATTCGACAGGGTATGATTGGGGCATGTATACCAGGAGGAGTGGCGTGGCCGTTTTTCGATTATAAGGTAAAAAATCCGAAGCTTAAAATCGATGGAAAAAATATAACCGAAGTTCCCCAGGCGACTACTTCTGCTGATTTCTCTGAATATCGTCACGTAACAGTAGCATGTAAAACAGGAACCGCGCAGCATGGAGGAGAACAGACCCTGCCACATGCGTGGATAACCCTTTTCGCACCGGCATATAATCCAGAGATAGTCGTGACCGTTCTGGTAGAATCAGCCGGTGAGGGGTCGAGTGTAGCAGCGCCAATAGCTAAAAAAGTCCTCGATGAGTACTTCAGTCGTTAGTCAGAAAACGGAGCGTGTTCGATATGGGCGAGCTGGAATGCATTTTCCCATCCAGAGGGTGCGAGGGCACTGGCTATGATTTCTGTTTGAAGTTTTGGTATAGATTTGGGAACGAGATATGAAACAGGTGCTTCATCTGGCTTGGCGATATCTGATATGGTGATAAGCCAGTGGTTATCATCTGCGCTTTCTAGTCTGCTTTCAAAGTCCCCATGGTTGTGTGTGGAGCTTGGTACATACGGTTCTTTTTTATCTTGAGCATTGATTACGGAAATATCGTTTTCGTCTGTATCAAAGCGGTAGGAAACAGAAGTATCACCTTGTGCTTGGGCCATATCGTAGTAAAAAACCAGCGTTTTATTCAGACTTATGTCAATTGCTTCTTTCAGGATGTGGTGTTTTTCCTCATCATCTGTGATGAGATCGAAGTCTTGAGGCATAAGTCTTAATGCGTCATTGCGTAAGAATGTGGCAAGAATATGGATTTTCTTAGGAGTATGGATATCTCTTAAGACCTCACTTACTAACTCAGTGGTCTGGGTTAAGGTGTATGAAGCGATTTCTCTTGCAGATTCTGGCCATCTATCCAGAAGCGTTGCTCTCGCTTCTTTACTCATATTCAGTAATTCCTGAGAGGCATCTCTGTAGTCGAGTGGAAATAGTGCTCGAGTTCCCTTTAATCCATAGAGTCCAGCTAGTTGATGAATTTTTTCAGACATTGACATGGATTCAAAATGGTCTTCCATGTCAGATCCAGATAGAGTAAAGATGTCGTCTCTTTTTTTAGGAGGTCGGGGAGAGATATTGAGATTAGTGACCGCAAGGTTCCCCCGTGAGTCATAGGTCGCGTTTACTGATATAGCGTATCGATCTTCCCATTCATCAGCAAGCTCTACATTGACTGGTCCTGTTCTCTCCACTCCTCGTGGAGGGATCCTGACCAGGATTCCATGATACACGCGATCTTTATATGTGGAAAGTTGATAGCTCTCTGTGCCGTCAGGTGATTGAAATCCAGTACGAGTAGTTTCTTCGTCTGACAGCGTGTCAGTAAACCCAAGAGTAATGATGCCTTCTGGTGATAAATTTTTTTGCCATTTTGTCACGGCACCAGATGTCGGATCAGTATTCGTACTGACAAAGGCTTTGTCCTCTGGATGATAGCGATAGCCGCCTTCAGGAGATTTTCTCATAGGCCTATATTATATCAAATTCGAAGCTAAAAAGCAAAAGTTTTCTCTGTGATACACTAAAAATGCCTATGGATGAGCGAGCGTATTATTTGGGTTTTTCAGCATTTTCAGGCATAGGGCCGACGAGGTTTGGTCAGATTTTGAGTCGGTTTGGATCTGCGAAAATTGCTTGGAGTGCGCCACTCCCTGAGTTAAAAGAAGCTATAGGCGAAGCATTTGGTAGGAAATTTGACGAGTTTCGGAGTACGTTTGACATTGAAAATTATGAAAAGAAGTTAGATAAGGCTCAGGTTTTCTTTGTAGCCAAGATTGATAAAGAATATCCCAAGCTACTAAATCAAGTTGCAGGATCACCCATAGGGCTTTTTGTACATGGCAACGTGGATCTTTTGGATAGTCATCCTGGAGCGTTAGCGATAGGACCCCAGAAAGATTCTATCGGTCGCCAAGGCGACCTCCAGAATGACATGAGCGCTCGAACAATTGCTGTAGTGGGTACGCGGAAAACTACCCAATACGGTAGACAGGTCACTGGGATGATCACCAGAGGTTTAGTAGAAGCAGGATTTACCATCGTTTCAGGGTTGGCTATGGGAGTGGATAGTATCGCTCACATGACGACAGTAGAGTCTAGTGGTAAAACGATTGCCGTTCTCGGATGTGGGGTAGACTGCTGTTCTCCTCGTGCCAATCAGGGTATATATAATAGTATTTTGTCATCCGGTGGAGCTATCGTTTCTGAGGTGCCCCTTGGACATGAACCGACGAAGGGTATGTTTCCATCGAGAAATCGTATTATCGCTGGGTTATCACTGGGCGTTATCGTGACAGAAGGCGCTGAAGATAGCGGGAGTCTCATAACTGCAAAAGATGCATTGAAGTTTGGTCGTCCGGTTTTTGCAGTACCAGGACCTATCACTTCTGATATGTCGAAAGGTCCCTATGCGCTCATTTCCAAAGGAGCGAGGTTGGTGACGAAAGTGGAGGATGTCCTTGACGGGCTGCACATAGCACGTGGTGCGTTGCAGAGGGGGAAAACTATTAAACTACAGAGTAAGGAAGAGCAGGTTATTTGGGATTTGCTCGTGAGTGAACCGATGCAGATTGATGAGATTATCCGTGAGTCACATCTCGATTCATCAGTTGTTTCAACTACGTTGTCGATGATGGAAATACAGGGTATCGTGAGATCCTCAGGTGGTATTTTTACCCTTATTGCTTGACAAGTCGTGTATACTGGAAGCTACATATGAAAAATTTAGTCATCGTGGAATCACCTACCAAGGCCAGAACTATCGGAAGATTTTTGGGTCCAGATTATGATATTCAGGCTTCGATGGGGCACATCATGGATTTGCCGAAAAGTAAGCTGGGGGTAGATGTGGATCATAACTTTGAGCCACTGTACGAAGTTGTCGGAGACAAGAAAAAGATAATTGCCGCACTCAAAGCCTCTGCTAAGACCGCTGAAAATATAATTCTCGCCACTGACCCTGACCGCGAAGGAGAAGCCATAGCAGCTCATGTGAAGGAAGTTTTAACACTGAAGGGTAACGAGGGTAAATTTAAACGGATTGTTTTTCATGAAATTACGAAAGAAGCGATAGAAGAAGCGTTTACTCACTCAAGAGCTGTCGACACAAACTTAGTGGATGCTCAAACAGCTCGGCGTGTTCTGGATAGGTTAGTTGGATACAAATTGTCTCCACTTTTATGGGAAAAGGTGAGACGAGGTCTTTCTGCTGGCCGGGTGCAATCTGTGGCTCTTCGACTTATTGTAGAACGTGAGCGAGAAATAGGGAAGTTTACAAAGGAACCATACTACACGATCACTGCTGTATTTGAAAAAGTGCCATTTGAGCTTATCGAAATAGATGGAAACCTGCCTCGCCAGTTGGGAGTCAAGGCGGGGAAAATAGAATCGCAGAGCAGTTTGAAGTTATACGATGGGGATTATTCGGTAACGAAAACGACCCTAGTAGGTCTGGAGCAGGCGGAGAAATTGTTAGCCGATGTGAAGATTCGTTCATATGCTGTCGCAGATGTAATTCAGAAAGAAGCGAAAAGATCTCCAGCAGCGCCGTATACTACCTCAACTCTTCAGCAAGATGCCTCCAGAAAACTTGGATTTGCAGGAAAGCGTACGATGAGCGTAGCCCAAAAGCTATATGAAGAGGGATTTATTACCTATCATCGTACGGATTCGGTGACGATGTCGGTCAGTGCCGTAGTTGCATCTCGGGATTATATCGTGAAGACTTTTGGTGAGAAATATGTCCCAGAAAAACCAAGGGCTTATATGGCAAAGCAAAAGCTGGCTCAGGAAGCGCATGAGGCAATTCGTCCGACGAAATTTGGAGTGATGGGGGATGCAGTTACGGCAGATTTAGGTCGAGATTTCGGGAGATTATATGAGCTTATTTGGCGTCGCGCGACAGCTTCTCAGATGAGCGATGCGATCATCGAATCGACTACGGTGCTAGTACATTCCATTGATAGTCATCCTGGAGTGGCAACGACCACGATAGGATCTCCAGATTCTATCGCTTCGCTCCAGAATGACAGCCCGCGTAACTATCGCTTTAAGGCAAATGGCTCAGTGCTCGTGTTTGAAGGGTTTTTGAAGATAAATCCTCAGGCACTGGGAGATAATAAGCTTCCGGTATTTAAGGCACAGCAGGATGTAGATCTTTTAGAAGCACATGAGGTTTCTCATGAGACGCCACCGCCACCACGGTATAACGACGCATCACTTATCAAGACACTGGAAGAAAAAGGTATTGGTCGACCTTCGACATATGCGAGCATTATTTCAACGATCGAAACGAGACGATACATAGAGCGCGTAGAGAGCAGATTTATCCCAACCCCCGTCGGGATGGCAGTCACTGATTTTCTCGTAACTAACTTCGCAGATATTGACGATATTCCATTTACTGCAAATATGGAAGATGAGCTAGATTTAGTAGCTTCGGGAGAGAAGAAATGGGCTCCTATGATGAAAGCGTTTTATGAACCGTTTGAGAAGAAATTAAAAGAGGTAAAAGGAGACGCAAAGCGAGTGAAAATAGCTACTGAGATGTTGGATGAGGCATGTCCTGAATGTAAGTCACCGTTGGTTATCAGG
>CALRDJ010000051.1 GCA_943354875.1 Candidatus Levybacteria bacterium GW2011_GWA1_37_16
GCCGATAACATGCAGTACGTAAAACCACGCACGGATTTGACCCGTATACTCCACGATAAAATCAGGAGGAAAAAATTCTTCAAGATTTGAAGAATCAAAAGGCTTGCCCTGAGCGGAGCCGAAGGGAAAATGTCTTTCCGCAAATGAAGCGCTTCCGGCTTCTATCCAGCTATCCAAAACCTCCGGCACGCGATGAACATCCTTACCACACTTTTTGCACACAATGGTTACCTCGTCTATTTCCGGCTTATGGAGATCCTCAATCTTCTTATCCGATGCTTTTTCAAGCTCTGCGATAGAACCTGGAACGAATCGCTCTCCACACTCACATTCCCACACCGGAACCGGACTTCCCCAATACCGGCTCCGTGAGATATTCCAGTCAGGTGCATTTTCAAGACTTTTTAAGAACCGTCCGTACTTAAAATGCGCCGGAAACCAGTTAACCTCATCATTTGTCTTTCGTAAAAGTGGCTTGAGACTTTGAACATCCACATACCATGCGTCCTGAGGAGCATAGTAGAGTCTCGTGTGACACCGCCAACAAAGCGGTACATTGTGTGCTACCACTTCGTCTTTATAGATTAAGCCACGCGAAGCCAGGTCTTCATTTACAGCCTTATTTGCTTTCAGGTAATACATACCGCCAAATTGTGGTACTTCCGGCTTCACTGTTCCCTCTTCGTCTAAATGCATTTCTATATGCACATTTTCTGCCTTCATGACTTTCAAATCTTCTTCGCCATACGCTGCGATCGTCACCACTCCGGTCCCCTCGTCTGCAGTCACGAAATCTCCACCAATCACGACGAATGCTTTTTCATCTGGCAAAACTGATCCTGCATAATAGTTATAGTGCGGCTCAAACTCTAAGCCGATCAAATCTTTTCCGCTGATCTCTTCCACTATTTCATAGTCCTTCTTGTCATTCTGAACTTGATTCAGGATCTCCCTGTCGAGAACTTTCAATGTTGATTTGGCTAAAATATAATATTCTCCATCTTGCAAAACTTTAACGTAGTCAAGTTTTGGATTTACTGCGAGTGCCGAGGTTACGATTTTATTCCAAGGGGTCGTGGACCAAGCCAGAATATATGTTTTGGGTTGATTTTTTATCTCATACTTATAGGTAGTGGCTGCGTCCGGTACTTCTTTATAATTATCCGCATCCATCGCTACCTCGAAATTACTGATCGGTGTCGCACAGTGAGGACAGTAGAGAGACACACGAAGACCTTTGTAGATAAATCCTTTATCATACATCTGCTTAAATACCCACATGACTGTTTCCATATAGTCACGATCCATGGTCTTATACGCGTTTTTGAAATCTACCCATCTGCCGATATGATCGATATACCATTCCCATTCAGAAGAGACTTCGCTCACATAGGATTTGCACTCATCGATAAATTTCTTTACTCCTACTTTCTCTTCTATTTCTTTTTTCGATTTCAGACCCAGCTTCGTTTCGACTTTATTTTCAGCTGGCAACCCATGACAATCCCATCCCCATACTCTGCGAACTCTATATCCCTGCATGGTTTTGAATCGAGGAAATACATCCTTTGGCATACTGACCAGAAGCGATCCATAATGAGGATTACCCGTTATAAACGGAGGACCGTCGAGAAACGTCCAGTTTCCTTTCGGTGCATCTTTTTCGACAGATTTTTCAAAGATGTTATTTTTTTTCCAGTACTGGATGACTTCTTCTTCGAGAAGAGGAAAGCTAACAGACTGATTAACAGGCTTGAACTGCGACATACACCTCATTGTAGCTAAAACCTAGAGTAGATTCAAGGAAGAGTGAATCTAGAGAGGAGAACGAGGGTCTTGTGGTGCCTTAAAATCAGGATTTCTCCAGCTAGCGTTCCTACGAAGAGCTTCCTTCTCTCGGCGGATATTGCCATAAAATCGACCTACATTTGTTTCTCCGGTTAGGGTTTTACCAGCCTGAACTGAGATATCTCTTACCGGGTGTGCTTCTGTATGGTTCCGTCTCATAACGTTACTATTCTAGAATACAGGCATGAGAAAATCAAGACCTGATTTTTTCAAATATATTTTGGTATAATGATTTTTCATGGATACGACAGACACACTACAAATAGAAGACTTAGAACATGGAAAAGGAAAAGCAGCGAAGAATGGGGATACGGTCGTGATGCACTATACCGGCTGGCTGGAAGACGGTACGAAGTTTGATTCTTCACATGACCGAAAAACCCCCTTCGAAGTAAAAATAGGGGTCGGCTATGTGATAAAAGGCTGGGATATGGGAGTTCCAGGTATGAAAATTGGTGGAAAAAGAAAACTCACGATTCCTCATCATCTTGGATATGGAAAATATGGCGTAGATCCGGTAATTCCTGGCTTTGCGACTCTAATATTTGAAGTGGAGCTTCTGAAGATTAAATAATTATTTTGGATCTTTATTTCTAGGTCTTGAAAATGCCCTATTAAATAAATCTATCACTGCACTAGGAGGCGCAGGCATGGTCACTTTTCCAACTACCTTATTATCTCTACTTACTACCACTCTTAGTGTACGTTTGCCTACTATACTTGCTTCTACTTCAGGAGTACTACTATCATCCAGGTCTATAGCAAATCGTTTCCCTGTCCCTGCAGGAAGCACTCGGACTCTGCCAGATAAACTACTACCACTCTCTGTCCATTCATTACGAACGGCGTCGAAGGCATCAGCCACAAGTACCCGCGCAGCTTGCGCTGCCTCATGAGACACTGGAGGATGTTCTTATCTAGCACTAACCATAAGCAACAAGGAGAATGTATCACCAAACAGCCTGAAAGTCAATAAATTTCATAATAAACCCTTGCTTTTTATTTTCTGGTATGGTTTACTATATCAATTCATGGGTGACTACCTTTTTACATCAGAATCAGTTTGCGCCGGACATCCGGACAAGATCTGCGACCAGATCAGTGATGCTATCGTCGACGCCGCACTCGCTGGGGACCCCCGTTCTCGCACCGGAATCGAAACAGTAGCAGGAGCAAATCAAATTTGCCTGTTCGGTGAAATACGCACTAAAGCTACTATAAACTTCGAAAAAGTCGTCCGTGATACAGTAAAACGCCTCGGCTACACTGTTCCTGAATGGGGATTTAGCCAAAAGTCTGCATTTACAAATAGTATTCATGCCCAGTCCCCTGAAATTGCCATGGGAGTGGACCAAGACGGTGCAGGAGATCAGGGAATGATGTTTGGATACGCATGCACTGAGACACCAGAACTTATGCCGCTACCTATCCAACTAGCTCAAACTCTAGTCATGCAGATTGATAAAATGCGTGAGACGAAAAAGTTGAAATGGTTGCGTCCGGATGGAAAAGCACAAATCACCATTCGATATGAAAACGGCAGACCAGTAGCGGTAGCCAAAATCGTCGCAGCAGTGGCACATGATGAGAAAACATCTGGTGAAAAAGTACGCGCCGATGTCATAAAACATATCTTTACTCCAGTACTCGATCATTACAAACTCGAACTTCCAAAACAAGCAGATATTACAGTAAATGGAACCGGACTGTGGCACATCCCGGGACCTGAATCCGATGCAGGACTCACAGGGAGAAAAATTGTAGTCGATACATATGGTGGATATGCACGCGTCGGAGGAGGTGCCTTCTCAGGAAAAGACCCCAGCAAAGTAGATAGAAGCGGTGCCTATGCAGCACGTTACATCGCGAAAAATATTGTCGCAGCAGGACTGGCGAAAAAATGTGAAGTCGGACTCGCCTACGTTATCGGCAAATCACATCCTCTTATGCAAACAATCGACACATTTGGCACTGGCACGGTATCAGAGAAAGCTCTGCATGACTTTAAGGACAAACTTATCGACACTTCAGTCAAAACAATTATAGATACGCTTGATCTCGCACGTCCGATATATAGCAAAACCGCAGCATATGGCCATTTCGGCCGCTCCGAATTCCCTTGGGAAAAAATCGCTAAATAAACTAAAAAAAACTAACGAGGATAAGGAAGTAGTGAGGAGAATTTACGACGCTCTACTATCTCATATGCTACCTCTTGAGCGCGAGATAGTGCGGCTACCTGTCCAGTTAGTGGACTATGCCTATGCTGGGCTTCAGCGTCTTGTGCTTTTTGGTCTATCTCATTAAATGCATCTCTATCTTTTGTCGCTGGAAAAACCACAGTGACTAATTTTCTCCCATCTGGATGAGTTCTTCCCTCCATATGCATCTCCCCTTCAGGCAATCCGCTTTGTTTGAGTACTAGTTGTACGAAGTGTGCGCGCATAAGCCCTGCTGAGTCCACTGCCCTAGTGATACTTGGTTTCGGCTCACCTGTTAATCTGGAACGCTGTTCTATAGCAAACATAAAATAGATTATACCCTAACTAAATTTCCAATTGCAAACACTTTTATCCTTTATTCTCCTGATTCTGGTATAATAAATGTATAACGCTAGGCGTGAAGTAGTTTTTAAAACAGTATGAAATTTTTGAAAAGAAAGTCTGCTTTTTTAAGTAAGTAATACTCCTCTCTCCTGCGATTTTTTGACATCTAAAAAATCTTATGATACTTGCGAAAAACATTTCATATTCATACGCTCATGTACCTATTTATAACGACTCGAGCTTTAGCATCGTAAAAGGTGACAAAGTAGCACTGGTCGGTCCAAATGGTGCTGGAAAATCGACCCTTTTTAAGTTACTCATGAAAGAAGAGCATGTAATCGATGGCAGTCTTCAGATTACAGGAAAAGTTGGATATGTTCCTCAGGAAATTAAGCACGATCCCATCCTCGATGCCGCAGTCGATATTCATAGCTACATCGATCCTGAGTTTAAGAAACAAACCTATGAACTCATACTGATGTTAAGCTCCCTAGAGGTAAACGCAGACCTTCTAGATACGCCACGAAAACTCAGCGGGGGCCAGCGGACAAAACTCGCGTTACTTCGGGCCATTATCGAAGAGCCTGATATTTTACTCTTGGATGAACCCACTAACTTTCTGGATACTGAAGGAAAGCGGTGGATTATGGAGTTCCTCAGTGAATACCCCAACACGCTTATCGTTATTTCCCATGACATAAGCCTTTTAGATCGACATATAAAAAAAGTGATCGCGATCAACCCCATGTCGAAAAAAATCGAAGAATATAAAGGAAACTACTCCAAATATGTCAAATTAAAGGGAGAGAACGATGAGATGCTCCAAAGACAGTTTGATAATAACCAGAAAGAAATTACCCGTATGAAAAAGGGTCTCCATAAGATGGCTCGTATGAGTTCTGAAAAAGGTGCGAGAGCTAGAGCCAACGTCCAGACCAGAATAGACCGCATAACCGCCGCTCTCCCTCAGCTTCCTAAGGAATTAGCTCATATCAAATTTACCCTCCCAGAACCTATCCGAACAAGTGAAATTCCCATCAGTGCGAAAAGCATAGGAAAAAGTTATAACGATGATGTCATTCTCTCAGATGTATCACTCTCTATTAGAAGAGGTGAACGGATAGTACTCTATGGTCCCAACGGAGCAGGAAAAAGTACGTTCATAAAAATTCTCATGGAACGACTCCAGCCAGATACCGGTGAAATAGTTAAAGATGAGAAACTTCATATCGGGTATTTCTCCCAGGAATTTGAAACATTTGACTTTAGTAAAACTATTCTAGAAACGGTAGAAACTTCATGCAGTCTTCCTTTGACTCAAATCCGTCCCATACTTTCTAAATTCAACTTCCTACGAGAACGAATTTATCAGACAGTCGGGACGCTTTCAGGAGGAGAAAAAACTCGCCTCTCCATAGCCCTTCTGATGCTTCAGGGATATAACTTACTCATCCTAGATGAACCGACAACCTATCTGGACATGGAATCACAAAAAATTATACTGGAAGCACTAAAGAGCTATACGGGTGCTATGTTATTCGTAAGCCATACTGAAGAATTTGTAGAAGGATTAACCCCGAATAGAATAATGTTATTACCTGAAAACAAAATCAAATACTGGCTGCCGAAAGATATAACAAATTACTCTTCCTAAGAAATTGGTATAATAAGACACTATGTATACACCCCAACCCATTCCACGAGTTATGCTTATCGGACTTTCAGATCCGATGAAAAGTAAAGAAGAAATGTTTCTCGATTTTGAGGAAGTAGAATCTTTAGTAAATACATATGGCGGAAAAGTACATGCAGCGTTATATCAAAACATGACCCGCGGAGACTACAGCACTTTTATCGGACATGGAAAAGTAGAAGAAGCAGTCACCGCAATTAGTGAAAATAAGATTGATATCGTCGTTATGAACGAAGCGATAAAACCCTCACAACTCCACGCGTTATTCCTCGCATTCCATAAAGCGAATCCACACATATTAGTCTGGGATAGAGTGACCCTCATCTTAGAAATTTTCTCCAAACATGCCAAAACTGCTGAGGCAAAACTCCAAATCAAATTTGCGAAGATGCGACAAATGGGACCCCGCATTTATGGCATGGGTATGGAGCTCTCCAATCAAGGCGGAGGAATCGGTACGCGAGGAGTCGGAGAAACAAATACAAAACTCATGTTACGACATTGGAAATCTGAAACCGCGAAAGTAAGAAAAGAATTAACTGAACTTTCGAAAAGAAAAAAGGATCAGATAGATCACAGAAAACATGACGGACTCCCGACTATCTCGCTCGTAGGATATACGAATGCAGGAAAAACCACGCTTTTTAATCGAATAACCGGCAGTCATGACCTGGCCGAAGATGCGCTTTTCGCTACACTTGAAAGCACCGTAAATAGATTCTATCTAAAAAGCTTAGGTCACGAAGTATATTTATCTGACACCATCGGATTTATAAAAAATCTTCCACCACTTCTCATCGACGCATTTAAATCTACTTTACTGGAAGCAGTGAATGCAGATATTATTCTGAATGTCATCGATAGCTCAGACTCACGAGTAGATGAAAAGATTCAGACCGTTCAGGAAATTCTAAATGAACTAGGAATCGAACGAAAAAATATAGTGTATGTATTTAATAAGATAGAAAAAAATGAATCAGTCGATATAGAAAAAATTAAAGATCAGTATAGAGAATTCTCTCCGCATTTCATAAGTGCTAAGGACGGAACCGGCCTAGATGAGCTCCTCAGCTTCTTCTCTGCAAGACTCGGAAAATAATGACTTAAATTTGAGTGTTGGAAGGTCTACGTG
>CALRDJ010000052.1 GCA_943354875.1 Candidatus Levybacteria bacterium GW2011_GWA1_37_16
TTTACTTCAAAAAGTGTATTCTTTGAGGCTGAAATGATCATTCGTGCAACAAAAAAAGGCTATAAGATCGCAACTATCCCTGTATGGTACAAAAGAGTTTCAGATAAAACAGGAGGTGGAGGAAAACTTTCTTTAGTCTTCGCTTCTCTTAAGGATATTATAGTGCTACGAATGCAGACGCTATAAATGATCACTTATTACTCGAGCAGGATTCCCTACGACCACAGAGTGCGCGGGAACATCTTTCGTAACTACAGCTCCAGCTCCAATACGAGCACCTATACCTATGGTAATGCCTGGAAGAATGGTAGCATTTGAACCAATAGATGCTCCTTTTTGAATAATAGTTTTCAGAATTTTCCAATCCTCTTTTTTCTGCAAGAACCCTTGTATGTTCGTAGATTGTGGATATTTATCGTTCGTAAAAACAACGTGATGACCGATAAAAACATCATCTTCTATCGTAACCCCTTCGCAAATAAACGAATGAGATTCTATTTTTACATTATTTCCAACACGAACTCCTCCTTGAATCTCCACAAAAGTGCCAATGATACAATCATCACCAACCACGCAACCATATAGATTCACAAAATTCCAGACCTTGGTATTTTTTCCTATCGTACAGTTATCAATAACTTGAGTGATATTTTTCATAGTATTTTACTATTATACATCCTACTTTTATAAATTACTCACTGTTGATATACTAATGTATTAAAATCACCGATGCTATGAAAAAAAATAAAAAAAACAACATCGTAATAGAACTTATCCATATACTTAGCGACTGGCTCCTCGATAACCCCTATGCATTTAATTATGTCCGGTATATTCTAGCAGGTAAACAAACTGGCATGAAGCATTTTATTAAAAATAATTTAAAAAAATATAACTCCAAAACAGTTGGAGATTTTTGCTGCGGAACAGGAGATTTTGCACAGTGCTGCGGAAGACAAATGTCATACGTTGGCATAGATCTTAACTTAAGTTTTATTAATTTCGCACTAAAACGATATAAAAACGATAAGAATAAAAACTTTATCGCATCAGATGTCTTACAGCTCCCATATAAAGGGAAAACATTTGACGCTCTCCTGCTCATCTCAGCGATACATCATCTTTCCGACAAAGAACTCTCTATTTTACTTCCAGTGATTAAAAGAATTACTAAAAAAGTAGTGATCATTGCAGACATTATTCCTGATCCTCCTCATTTATTACAGAGATTCTTTGTAAAACTTGATCGTGGTAGGCATATTCGACCTGAGAAAGAAAAAGTTAGAATACTATCTCAATATTTTAAAGTCGTACATACTGAGATGATTCCAACACGAAGCGCTATACAATGCGGAATAATTTGTGAGATAAAATAATGATGGATCCATATCGAATGATTCTTATAAATATAGTGTCCGTTATCTTACTCATAGGTTTGATATGTACCTATAAGTACATCTTTCCGAAAAAAACTCCGCCACTTCTACCACTTTTAATTATTATTTCGTGTCTTCCACTCATAAGCTTACTTCGAAAAGGGACATATGAAAGCGGAGATCTCACTCTTCATGCTGTTTTTCTACAAAGCTTTTTTGAAAGCTTAAAAGAGGGAATAATTATCCCCCAATGGGCGGGAGGATTATGCGGAGGATATGGATGCCCTGTATATATTTTTGAATATGTCTTACCGTACTATGTAGGAAGTATTTTTCATGCGCTTGGTTTTTCATATATCGCAAGTACTAAGCTCATGTTAGCTTCTGGATTCATCATTTCAGGAATTGGAATGTATCTATGGGTTAAAGATCATTTTGGGAAGATAGCTGGATTTGTAGCAGGACTTTTTTTTCTTTACGCACCATATCACCTTATGGACATGCACTTCCGTGTATCCGTAGGCGAGGTACTATCATTTGCTCCTATGCCATATCTTTTTTTATGGGGAAAGAAAATAGTTGAAACTGAAAAAAAACGATACATTGTATATTTTGCGGTAACGTTTGTATTACTTCTTCTTTCTCACACCAGCACCACAGCCATACTACTTCCTATGGTTTTTATCTATACCCTCACCATATGGATACGAGATAAAAAAAGAAATATAAAGAAAGTGATCCATTTCATAACTGCGCTAATACTAGGTCTTCTTCTATCTGCGTACTATTGGATACCAGCACTACTTGAAGTTCAATATACGTGGTACAGCAAGGGTTTTGAAATAAGTGATTTTAAACCTTTTTTTGAATATATTTACTCACCTGTTCTCTTTGGATTCCTATTCCAAGGACACCAAGGCGAACTAAGACTTATCATAGGATATGTTCAAATTTTTATCGTTATTTTTTCGTGCTTCTTACTATATAAAAAAACTATTAAAAATAACGATAAACCACTATTACTATTATTTCTTTTCTTCTTTTTTATACTGTTTCTTCTGCTTCAATCATTTTCAAAACCAGTATGGCTACATACTCCACTCCTTTCAACATTTATCCTTCCATGGAGACTACTTGTTCCTATCGCTCTCATTACGGCCTTTATCGGAGGAATTGTAGTTAAAAACTATAAAAATAAAACATTTATTATCATTCTCTGTCTCGCTACTATCCTCTCTACCATTCTCAACTGGGGAAATCGAAAAACAATACCAGAAGACCCAAATGCGTACAACACACATTGGTCATTGTATACAGAATACTTTGAGCCAAATAATACTTTTTATGAAAACCAGCACGCATCGCGAGTAAAACTTATACCTGATCTCGTACTCGACCGTGCACCAACTAACATAGGAGTACTATCTGGTGAGGCTGAAATAAAAGAACTTACCAGAACCACCACAAGACACACATACATCCTTAGTGCAGGAACAGATGTCGTGATAAAAGAAAATACGTTTTACTTCCCTGGTTGGGTGGTCACAGCAAACAAGAAAACTATCGCAATTAACTATAAAAATACGAATAAGATTGGAGTAATTATATTCACGCTTCCAAAAGGGTTATATGCAGTAACTGTAGAATTTGTCGACACTCCTATTCGAAAAGTATCAAAAATAATGAGCAGTGTAACAGGGGGAGTTTTAATATTTTATATTTTATTTCAACTAATATTTAAAAAACGGCAATTTAACTCGCCCAAAGTTTTAAGTAAAGATTTGCTATAGTATCCCAAGTTTGACTATTTACCCACTTAGCAGCTTTCTCAATAAGCACTCGCTCTTGCACTGGATGATTAAGATAATAAAAAACTTTTTCTGCTAGTTCTGCTTCGCTTTTTACTACAACCATATATTTAGAAAAGGGTGTTATCGTTAAGTAGTCTCTCTTAATCGGATTGTCATATACGGCAAAAACTAGTCTTCTAGCAGAGAATGCCTCCAATATGGCGAGATAACGAGATATAAATGCAAATCTATGTGTACTAAAAAATACATAAGGATTCTTTTTCGAACCAACAACTCTAACTGACGCATCCATAT
The DNA here is from genome assembly GCA_943354875.1 of Candidatus Levybacteria bacterium GW2011_GWA1_37_16. Lineage (GTDB taxonomy): Bacteria > Patescibacteriota > Microgenomatia > Levybacterales > UBA12049 > CALRDJ01. The sequence continues at coordinate 3,482 of CALRDJ010000052.1, forward strand.
CTTTACGATATACCCCCTCCCCTATAACAGTGAAACGAAACAAAGGAATTTTTTTCCTAATTAACTTAAACGCTTTATAGTACATGTCTATTCCTGTCTGATCATCCAACCTGCCAATAAACATGGCAGATCTTGGGTTAATTTTTTGCTTTATCTCAATTGGATCAGATGCGCCGTAAATAATCTTATCGGAATGAGTTCCATACCAAACATCTAAGCATTTTCCTACTGAAATAGTCTTTTCTGAAAGAAAAGCAGACATTCTACGAATCCATATGTTTTTCTTTTTCAGAGGATACGATTCGTAACCATGAAAAGTAGTGTATATTTTTTTAAAAAAAATGATTTTAAATGGTAAAGTCCAATAAAAAACGTCATGGGCGTGAATCACATCAGCATGCTCAATCAGCTCTCTGTGCTGCCACAACCATTTCCAGATTAAGATTTTTTTAAATCGTTGTGATTTTCCTATAGGTATACGAAATATTTCGATCCCTTGCTGTTTCTCATATCTTTTCAGTTTTGAATCATGCAGCTCCGTAAGAACAATAACTTTATGACCTCTTTTTTTAAGACGCAACGATACTTCCCATACATGTTTTTCAACGCCTCCTATATGGGGATAAAAAAGCCTAGCTAAAAAAAGAATTCTCATACGATACGCAGCTATGGAGGCAAGTAAATGCTATGTGGGCTCACCGGGACTCGAACCTGGGACCTTTGCAATGTGAATGCAACGCTCTAGCCAGCTGAGCTATGAACCCTATTGGCTGTTATAGTAGCACAAACAAGATTAATTGACAAAGAATAACGCTTCTGAAACAATAGAATCATGTCAATCTTACGCGTTGTCTATCATTTTCTCCTCGACATAGCTCAGACTCTTCTCATCGCAGCGTCGTTTTTTCTCGTTATCTATATTTTTCTTTTTCGACCATTTGAAGTGAAAGGATCTTCTATGTTTCCTAATTTCCAAGATCAAGAATTTGTACTCACAAATCTTATCACTCTGAAAACTAGCACGCTTCAAAGAGGCGATGTCATCGTTTTTGCTTCACCAACTGATGCTGATAAAGACTTCATAAAACGCGTTGTGGGACTTCCAGGAGACTCAGTCATGGTGAAAGACGGGATGGTATATGTAAACAACGAAAGGTTTGACGAAAGCCACTACTTAAAGACTGATGTAAAAACCTATGGTGGAGCATTTCTAAAAGAAGGAGTAGCAAGTACTGTCCAGCCTGGCGAATACTTCGCTCTTGGTGATAATAGGCCATATAGCTCAGATTCCAGAGAATGGGGAGGCGTACCGATGTCTAAAATTATAGGAAAATCTATGTTTATCTATTGGCCCATGGGACAAATGCGAGCGGTTACAAATCCTTTTACGAACTAAGGCAAATTAAAAACTACTGAATCTTTGCGAGAACGTCGTAGAGCGCTTTCATTTTAGGCGTTGTGACTTCAGGATCACCCTTCATCTCGATAACAATACGCAGTAAGCTTCTTGATTGGTTAATTTTCGTCGCATGAAATCCGTGCTTATCCTGTAAATCCTTCGCCATAGCATCGAGCTCTGGAATATACATTTTATCCAGCTTTGTTCTTGGTTCATGCTGTTCCTGCTCTCCCTTAGCTTTTCTCGCCATTTCCTCTGTTTGACGCACTGTACTGTTTTCTTTCAGTATTTTCTTAAATAACTCGAGCATGAGCCTACTGTCACCCAAGGAAATAAGAGGTCGCACGTGACCTTCAGTAATGACCCCTGCTACTAGCGCGTCTTTAATAGCATCAGGAAGTGCTAGCAAGCGAATAGTATTGGAAACGGCTGGAGCACTCTTTCCAACTCTCTTAGCTACTTCATTCGTAGAAAGACCGAATTCATCGATAAGGCGTTTGTATGCAAGTGCTTTTTCGATAGGATTGAGATCTTCACGCTGAACATTCTCGACTATAGACATTTCGAGCATTCCCTGTGGAGTGGTCTCTTTTACGACAACTGGAACCTTCGGAAGACCAAGTGCCTTAGCCGCTCTCCATCTTCGCTCTCCAGCGATAATCTGAAATCCTGCCGGAGTCTTAGCCACTACAATAGGTTCTAGTATCCCCTGTTCTCTTATGGATTCCATGAGATCATTGAGTGATTCCGGAGAAATAATGCCACGTGGCTGAAGTGGATTTGCCTGAAGAAGATGCGTTTCGAGTTCGTGAATAGATGATATTTCGTTATCCATTAATATGTACAAATTTTTTCCCGTGTAACTGCTTAAATTCTACGGTTCCATCAGATACTGCATACAGAGTGAAATCTTTTCCCATAGATACACCTTTTCCTGCATGAAACTTGGTTCCTTTTTGTCGCACGATTATATTACCGTTAATTACCTTTTCACCGGCATAGAGCTTCACGCCAAGGCGCTTAGCTATAGAGTCCCTATTCCCCTTTACTGATCCCTGTGCTTTTGTATGTGCCATAGTTTTGTGAAAAAGTTACTGTATTGTAATTAAGATACCTAACGAGTGTCAAGAGCTCAATATAGGCTATTTCTTGACGGCCTTGGTTGTCACCATACGGGCCTTAACAACTGGCTTTTCTGTTTTTACTTCTGTCTTTTTTTCAATCGTTTTTTTAGGCGCCTTCCCATCAGAAATCTCATCAATTTTTAGCTGTGTGAGTGCCTGTCTATGCCCTGTAGAACGTCGGTACCGTACTTTTGACTTAAACTTAGAAACTCTTATCTTCTCTCCTCGCATATCACCAATAACCGTAGCTTGTACAGTTATTCCAGTAACGAGTGGCATACCCACAGAATAATCTCCCTCAGAAGCTACAAATAAAACATCTTTGAAGATATGGGTTTTCCCATCATGAGTAAGTCGTTCTACTTCGATCGTCTGTCCCTCACTTACCCGATACTGTTTTCCACCTGATTTAATAATTGCGTAGCGCATGGTCATTATTATATCAAAAACTCCTACCGTATCTCAAGCACTGCTTTTTGCCGCTCGTCATGAGCCATCGATGAGAGAAAACCCAAGAAGATGAAATTAGACAAAAGCGAGCTCCCTCCATATGACACAAATGGCAAAGTTACACCCACAATAGGCACGATTCCCATGTTCATTCCTACATTTACGAAAAACTGGATAAGGATAAACGAGAACGTAAATGCAGCAAAAACTCTGATAAATGTGTCGTCTCCATTAAGGAATATTCGATAAATCCGATAGAGAAGATACCCAAAAGTCACGAAAATAACTACTCCACCCAAGAAACCGAGCTCTTCAGAGAGGGTGGCAAATATAAAATCCGTATGACGCTCTGGAAGAAACCGTAAGCCTGATTGCGTTCCTTCAGAAAGCCCTTTTCCAGAAAACATACCAGACCCCACCGCAATTACTGACTGGATAGCATTGTAAGAAGTACCGAGCGGATCACCCGTGGGATGGATAAAT
>CALRDJ010000053.1 GCA_943354875.1 Candidatus Levybacteria bacterium GW2011_GWA1_37_16
CTTAACGAGTATCTCTCCGACTGTTTTTCCTCTATTTATAAGCACCTCGGTAACGACTGAATCTGGCTGACTTACCTGCTCTGCAATACTATTTAATAGAGCCTCATGAGCTGCTTGTTGCTCTGCTACGGCTGCTATGGCTGCGTCCACGAGTTCCTGATGACCCATATTTGGAGCTTGCTCCATAGCTGCTTTTATCATCGCCTCCACGCCCGCCCCATTTGCAGAGCCATTTACTATCTGCTCTGCAACACGAGCTACACTTCTATTTGCCTGATCTTCCAACTGATGCTGAACAGCTGAGCGGACTTTTTCAAAAGCCTCAGCAGAAAGCTGTGACGAATCCATACCGAGAGCGCTTATCGCCTCACGAGCTGCGATATTTGTCTGTTCGATATTTTGTCCGACGATCGAAGCTGGAATATTTGCAATCTCTGGATTTTGTGCGATCGCTTTATCGATAACCTCCTGCGATACACGACCTACTGCAGATACTGCGCCCTCTCCACCAAACGCTGATAACGGTGGAGGCTGTATGGGTAGGCTGTCAACTGCGCCCACTCCGCCACCAAATCCTGATAAAGGCGGAGCTTGGATAGGTACACTATCATTCGTAGGTATAGAAGATACCGCACTCTCTCCACCAAATCCTGATAGAGGTGGAGCCTCTATAGGTAGACTCTCCGTCGTAGGTATAGCAGTTTCTGCTGCTTTTTGCGCGTCAACTTCTGCTAATCCCTTCGCAAGCTCAGATGCTGCTCTCTGGGCAACAAGCTCAGATGCTGCAGCGTTTTGCACATTATTCAACTCATTCGCTGCTGTAACAGCAAGCCCACTAGAATCATATGCTTCATCTGACACAACGCCACCTATATACGTCTCCAACGCTTTCTGAATCTTCTCTGCGCTCGACGCAAGAAATAACACATCCTCCAGGTTACGTCTTGATGCTACTTGACCCATTGCATCATTAATGATGAACTCAAGCCGATGCTGTGTTGCCATGCGGATTTGCTCGATTGCTTCAGCAGAAAGTCCGGCGGTATCTGCAGGATGCATTTCTAAAGCCTTCTGCACTGCCTTATCTATGGCTTCCGCGTTCTTCCCTACTACCGCTGCTGGAATCTCTGCCAGCTCTGGCCTATCAGTAAATAACTTTTCCAGCACCTGTTTTTCCAAAAGTTGTTGATCCAGAGCTGATACTTCGGAAGGCATGGCAGGCGCTGTAGGAGCCACCGCCTCTACTGCTTGTGACCCACCAGCACCAGTGAATTTATCGACAACCTGATTGATCATCCCCTCATAACTTACCCCTGCTGCGCTCATAATTATTCCCGTAGCAGATGTGTATGTCGCTCCCGCAGATACACCTAACATAAAGTTACGAATCCGAAGATTAGCTTTTTCATGCTTCTCTTTCATCTCATCAGCAGTTGCTTTAGCCTCTGCTCCTTTTCTATCTCCACTCGCCAACATATCTCGCGCACTTTTACTCCCGATATGCGCATAATCTTCATTTACTTCTGCTACTGCTTGCGCTGCCCGCGCCTCAGTTCCCGCATACCAGTGGCGCGCTCCAGCATATACCAACTGCGCAGCTACGAGATTAGCTCCTGCTTTTAACAACCCATTTGCCGGACCGAGTGGAATCCATCCGACCGCCACAGATTCTACGGCTCCAACTGCCGCACCAATTCTCCATGCCGTATCTTTCCCACGAGGATCGAGGTTTTGCGCCCAATTTTTACCGATAATACCGACTTTCGAAGCTGATAACTTCCCCCATAAGTCCTTCGCTCTGGCTTGTGCCTCTGGACTCATAATCTTATCCATAAACGGAGCCTTGGGGGCTTCTGCGACTGGTGAGGCAAGTGCTTCAGGACCTGATACGGAAGATGAAGGCGCAGGAAGTGCATCTACTATAGAGCGCCTACCAGCCGTATCGATTCTATCTTGCAACGACTGCACCATATTTCGTTCTCCGACCGGAGCTTCTCCGCCTATGCTAACAGGTGCGTCTGCGACCGCTACTGGAGCTCCAGCTTCTCGAAGATCACTAATCTTATTTCCTATTTCTCCTGTAGCAGAGGATCTAGTATCCACAGTTTCTCCTCGTGCAATCCGAATAAAATCTGGCACTGAAGGGCTAGAGCCACGCCCTACTAGATCCATCGGTCGAGGTGGATAAGCACCTCCGCTATCTTTCGGTGCGTCCATTTTTGGCTGGGGTCGTTGTGGTCCTGATCCTCCTACTTCCATAAAATATAACAGGAGAAAAACTCCTTACATACAGTTAATCAGAAAACGAGAATGCTTGTCAATACGAGAAGTGCTTATTGGGCTGTCGTTGGCGCCGGAGGTGTTGGAACTGCAGTTGCTGGGGGTGCGACTGGAGGAGTAACTGGCTCTGGCATTACCGGAGCTGGAGGAACTACTGGAGGCATTACTGGAATTATAGGCGGGATGATTGGCGCAGGGTTATTTACTGACGGTGCTTCTGGAAGAACTGGCGCTGGTGGTAAAACAGGTACTACTGGTTCTGGTATTGCTATTGGAGCTGGTGGCATCACAGGTGGTACGACTGGTCCGCCTGGGATCGCATCAGACGAGACAGGCACTACTGGAGGTGTCGGAGCTACTGGCATGGCGCCGCCCAGAGGGCCCTGCCCGGCAGGTTGTTGATTATTGTCCATAATGAAATATTATATATATTTCGTAACACTGTCAAGATACTATATAGTAGAGTCATGCAATTATTTTTATCTCTACTCGCCTACTTCCCGCTTCTGCTTCCTTTCTTATATATCTCCTCTGTTTTTAATCCATACGAAGCCCCGAAGTTCTATGCATTTATCATCAGCATGATTCCCCTGAGCATCTGGTATTGGTATGTAAGCCGAAAAAAACTGCCATCTGTTTCACTGTTCGGATGGGTTGTGCTTCTTTTTCTGGGAATCCTACTCGTTGCAGATATATTTGGATTAGATCCGAGAACATCACTCTTGGGGAATACCTATCGCATGCAAGGATTTGTTCTGTGGTTCTTCTCCGTCGTTTTGTTTTTTCTCGTATATCTTCTCCCCACTGAACACAAAGAAAAACTGTATAAAATGACTTCTTCGATAGCTACTGTAACTGGCTTTGTTTTGTGCGCCATTACTCTTGTCCAGGCGTTTCTACTGTTCGTACTCCATGATTCCACCATCCCCCACTACCAAGGACGTATCGTGGCCACACTTGGTAATCCCAACTTTTTAGGTGGATATCTCACAATGCTTTTACCTTTCATCATACTGTCGATCTGGAAAAAAAATATATGGATAAAACTTTTCGTCACCGTCATGTTTGGATTATCCGTTTTTCTTACTGACTCCAGAAGTGCAGTACTGGCTACGCTTGTAACCATGGGAATTTTTGGAATTCAGTCACTATCTAAGAGAAAACAGGTAGCGATTTATGGAATCTTAGGTTTTATCAGCATCATGTCTCTCTATGTTTTTTCGAATTCCCGTGCAAACCACCGTTTTTCTATGTGGGACAACCGAGAAATAATATGGACTGAGGGAATAAAAGCCATGAGCGCTAGTCCAATTCTCGGATATGGACAGGATAACTACGAACTCATTTTCCCAAAAGATAGATTTATGAAAGTAGATAACGCCCATAATATATTTTTGGAAATCGGTGTGGGATCCGGAATTGTCGGACTCGTAATATTCGGAGTTATTCTCTATCTGGGGTTTATGAGAAGCGAGCTAGCAGTACGACTGGTTCTAATCGCTTTTATTATTAACGCATCGACAAATCCCGTCTCTGTCGTACAAATTATTCTCCTGTGGTTCTTACTCGGATTTCTTCGTCATTAACCATCGCTCTGCTTCCAGCGCTGCCGCACAGCCAAATCCTGATGCAGTGATAGCCTGTCTGTATTCCCTATCGTGCACATCTCCTGCGACGAACACACCATCTATATTTGTTTTATTATGATCATATACTTTTATATATCCTTTTTCATCGACATCAATTCCAGTAAATGCACTCGTATTTGGACGGTGACCGATGGCCACAAATATACCATCCACCGGCATTTCTGAGTTTTCGTTCGTTACTAGATTGGTCAAACTCACTTTTTCTACTTTCATCTCACCAAATATCTCAGTGATCGCGCTATTAAATAAGATTTCGATCTTTTCATTTTCTCGAACTCGCTTTTGCATGATCTCACTAGCCCGGAAACTATCTCTCCTATGCACGAGATATATTTTATTTGCTACTCGGGAAAGTACGAGCGCCTCCTCCATCGCACTATCTCCCCCACCCACGACTACGACATTTTTATTTCGGAAAAATGCAGCATCACAGGTCGCACACGAAGAAACTCCCCGACCAATTTTTTCTTTTTCCCCTGGAACATTTAGCCACATCGCATCTGCACCGGATGCCACGATAACTGATCTAGACTCAAAGGTTTTTCCGTCGGTAGTTTTTAAGGTAAAAGGAGATTTCGCAAATTCACCGCTCTCAAAGTCCTTCTCGATAATCTCCGCACCATGATGCTCTGCCTGCTTTCGCATGTTCTCCATGAGCTTTGGGCCTTCTATACCTTCTGGAAATCCTGGAAAATTTTCGACCACTGAGGTGAGCTGGAGTTGTCCTCCCCATCTATTACCGGCTATGACTAACGTTTTCAGATCTGCGCGAGTGGTATATATAGCGGCGGTTAAACCTGCAGGTCCGGAGCCAATAATTATAACGTCGTACATATAAAAATAGCGTCCAGATACTAGCGATTAGTATTTAGTTAAAAAAACTAGACGCTAGACGCTAACCAACTAGGCGCTTGCTAATACTTCATCTATTCCTTTTTTAAAGCTCTCTTTTCCCTGTGCCCCTACCATAGTCTTTACTGGCTGACCCGCTTTAAAAAGCATAAGGGACGGAATACTCATGATACCGAACTGAGAAGATACGTTTTGATTTTCATCGACATTTAGTTTCCCGACTTTTACTTTTCCTGCATAATCTTTTGCCAATTCCTCAACGATAGGTCCGACTATCTTACATGGACCGCACCAAGGCGCCCAAAAGTCAACTAACACTGGTAATGGTGAGTTTAATACCTCTTCTTGAAAGTTCTGATCGGTGAATGTAATATCTGTCATAATTTAAAATTTACAATTTTTAATTTTCAATGAAAATTTCAAATTTCAAACTGAAAATTAGAAGTTACCCAATAGGTGTTTTAATAGACTACCAAACAACTTACACATCGGTCAAGGGGAAATTTTAAAACTGTATCTCGTATTTTGTATTTAGTATAAATTCTGCTTAGGCAAGGAACGTACAATGGCTTACTCTCCGCTTCTTGCGTCAGAACAAAGGGCGTTAAGAAAGCGAGGATGTGATAGCAGGGGGAGGCCCGGGCTGAGTCTCACGAAGAGAGACGAATGCCTGGAGGGGGCCGCCATTCCCCCGCTTGGCACAGCTGAGCTTTTAGCCCGACTTCGTAGCAAGAGAGTTTTGCCATACTTTTGCGGGAAAAGTATGAAAATAAAGAATAAGTTCTCGACTTTGCTCGAACAATAAAAAGATTCTATCGTCTCGCCTTCGGCGGACTCCAGAATGACAAGCGTAGCTACTCCAATTCCTCTCGTTTCGCATGGAGAAAGAAAAAGAGTTGTTCGAAAAAACCAAAGAGTCCTTTAAACGGAGTTTCAAATATAAAATCGAGTGCGAATAGAAATATATTAACCTGAGAAATGCCCTCAGTGAGGTTTCGACCTACCCGAACAATCGGCATGAAGAAAAAGTCAGCAATGGGCGCCAGTATCCCTGGCTTATCCTCTACTCGATATATTCGACTCATTATGCCGATACGGTACGTCAAAAACGAAACAATAGTTATGAAGAATAAGAAAATAATTTGACTTATTATCATGAAGTGTAACTGACTCAAAATAAAAATCAGAATACCAAAGGATAGAATAAACCCGAGAAACCATGAGATATTAAACATAATGTCCATACTTTTTCGTGTTACTGGAGTCTTATAAATAGAAAGCAACAAATCAAACTGAGGTCTTTCTTCGAAGAATACCTTCTGAAGGTATGAAAAAATACGCTGAGAATTCTCACGACCTGGCGGAAGCAGAAAAAAGCTCGTTAATATCATAAGCACTGGTGGTATTACCGTATTAATCGCCAAAGATACCCAAAGCACCTCTCCATAGAGAAGAGTTTCTATCGCTCCTTCTATGCCAAATGCGAAAAATACTTTGGTCAAGAGTATGAATACTACACTACGCGCAATAGCACGACGAACCTTCGACGCAACTCCTGCATAGCGCGCATCACAGGCCTCAAAAACTGCTCGCTTAAAAGCTTCCTGATCCTTCACGAGCATTTTTAGCTCGGATCCATATACGTTAAGTAGATCTTCTAAAATAAAAAATACTGCAGTAATATTTTTTACATATGAATATATGCGGTCTTTTCTCGGATAGTGGAGCTGATAGGTTATCTCCTCATATCCCTTCATAAAACCTCGCGCCACCTCTTCTAGGTTTTTTTCTGTGAGTGAACCAAATAATTGCAGGAAAAGATAGTATCGCAAGAATGCCAGATCATCTTTCGCAAAACTCCTCCGAATAGCTATAAAAACTTGCGCATCTCTTGTTT
>CALRDJ010000054.1 GCA_943354875.1 Candidatus Levybacteria bacterium GW2011_GWA1_37_16
AGTCAAACGATGGATGATACTTTTCTGATCTATTTTCATCCCTTTTTTTAGCTCCAAAACAAACTTTCCGTATTCCACCGGAGATCCTAAGTTGTAAATACAGGAAACTGAAGCTACTACGATAACGTCTTTTCTCGTGAGTAAATTTGCCGTAGCTGCGAGACGAAGCTTGTCTATTTCTTCGTTAATTTGCACTTCCTTTTCTATATAGGTATCGGAAGAGGGAATATATGCTTCTGGTTGATAATAATCATAATAAGAAACAAAGTATGAAACCTGATTATCAGGGAAAAAATCTCTAAATTCTTGATACAACTGCCCGGCAAGTGTTTTATTGTGAGAAATAACCAGAGTTGGTCTTTGAACGTTTTGGATAACATTTGCCATCGTAAATGTTTTACCACTACCAGTAACTCCGAGGAGTGTCTGGAATTTGGCGTTTTTTTCTAGGTTCTCAGTCAGAGTTTTTATCGCTTGAGGCTGATCACCAGTTGGTTTAAAAGCTGATTTCAGCTGAAATTTCATGTATTTATTTTAACAGATCAGAACGAGAAGAGGGAGTTGAGGTTGAAATAAAATATTGATCTATTTTGTCTGCTTTTGTCCTGTTGTAAAATTATCGAAAAATTCGTATAAATTAATCAGAAGGAAAAATTCTATGCCCGGAGTTTTATATAGAAAAGAAAGAGACGTTTTAGAGTTCCTCGCCCAATTCCAGAGGCAGTACGGATACTCTCCTACACTTGCTGAAATAGCAAAGGCCACTGCTCATCGCAGTAATTCTACCATACATACCATCATTCGATCACTTGTCGAAAAAGGATATATCCAGAAGGTAGATGGCAATACCCGCGTGCTTAAGATTTTAGATCCGAAAATCCAGGCAACACTTCTGGGAAATTCACCATCCATAGAACTACCACTTATGGGTTTTATTGCAGCAGGAAGACCTTTGGAGCCACATACTGACCCTAACGCATCATTTCAGATCAGCGCATCTATGCTCTCTGGCTCTAAGACCGCCTATGTCTTACAAGTGAAAGGCACGTCTATGATAGACGACGGTATTTTAGATGGAGACTTTGTGGTTATCGAAAAAACACACGATGTCATGAATGGAGATATCGTAGTAGCTATCGTGGATGATAATTTAGCCACTTTAAAGCGCTTCTATAAAGAGAATGGAAAAGTAATCTTAAGACCTGCAAATGCTACCATGGAGCCTATTTATCCAAATACATGCACTGTTCAGGGGAAATGTGTGGGACTCGTTCGCAAATTTATTTCTTAACTCCAGCGAGTTGCTTCAGTTTATTTAGTATTCCATCTCTTAAGGGTTTATCCTTCCAGACATGAATTACCGTAGGAAGAAGAGAGATGAAAATAATACCAAAGATTACCGGTTCTAAGAGTTTTTCGCTTCCTGGGATAAGTCCACCTAGCGCATATCCTGCCAGAGGTAGTCCTATGGCCCAAAGAACTCCGCCGATTATGTTATAAATCAAGAAAGTGGGATAATCCATGCGTGCAATACCAGCAACTATAGGTGCAAATGTGCGGACCAGTGGGATAAATCGAGCGATAATAATGGTTTTTTTTCCATACTTCTCATAGAATGCTTCTGCTTTTTTTAGATGGTCGGGATGAAAAAGCGTGGATTCTTTTTTTCGAAATAAATTTCGTCCTACTTTATGACCAAATGCATATCCGACGCTATCACCGACAACTGCTGCGATGAAAAATCCAGGAATAAGTACATAGATATTAAGCCCAAATAATCCTTTGGAGGCGAGAAAACCAGCCGTAAAAAGAAGACTATCTCCTGGAAGGAAAAATCCTATCAAAAGACCTGATTCTGCAAAGATGATAGAAAAAAGTACTGCATAAATTCCAAATATGCCGTACGTAGAAAAATATTCGACAAGTGCTTCTGTTTTCATTTAGTTAGCTTTCTATAGTATAATTCACTCTATGGGTATTCTATACATTGTAGCAACACCGATAGGTAATTTACAAGACATAACACTTCGTGCGATAGAGATTCTAAAAAAAGTAGATTATATTGCTTCTGAAGATACGCGAAGAACAGGATCGCTTTTGAAAAGTCTGAACGTAGAGAAAAAGCATTTTCTCATCTCGTATTATGACCAAAACGAGCTTATGCGTATTCCAAGTATACTGGCTGTTTTAAAGGAGGGGCAAGATGTGGCACTGGTTTCTGATGCCGGCACACCGACGATTTCTGATCCTGGGTTCAAATTGGTCCGTGCATGTGCAGAAGCAGGTATACGCGTAGAGTCTATTCCAGGTGCATCTTCAGTTATTTCAGCGCTGGCATCGTCAGGTCTCCCGACGGATAAGTTCGTATTCTTAGGATATTTACCCCATAAGCCGGGGAAGCGGGAGAAGATGCTAAAAGACATAGAAGCCACCACGCAGATTATTAAATCAACCGTAATCTTATTTGAAGCTCCTCATAAGATAATCAGAACACTGGAGGAAATGCTCGCAGTATTTGGCGATATTCAGGTAGTTCTCGCACGCGAATTAACGAAGATGCATGAAGAAATACTTCGTGATACCATTTCAAATCTTTTATATCATTTTGAAAAACGAAATCCAAAGGGAGAGTTTGTGTTACTATTTAACCGTGGAGAACAAACAGATGAGTGAAATTGAGAAGTTAAAACAAGAGATTGAAGAAATTAAGCAGCGTAATAGAAAGGTTGAGTCAGATAAAGCGTGGGAAACGAGTATGGTTCGCAGGCTATCTGTCGCATTAGTAACGTATGCATTTATTTCATTGGTATTTTACTCAATGGGAGTAAATAATCCATTTTTCAATGCAATTGTGCCTACGATCGGATATCTTTTATCAACTCTTTCTCTGGGACTTATCAGAGATGCTTGGGTTCGCACGAGAAACCGCTAGGCTTTGCCATAAAATTCTGCTTGCGTATGTTCTATAGGGTGACCATTTCTTCGCTAGTTCCTCAGCTTCCTTCTTCGTAGGTTCTTTTTCTAATTTGTATAGTTTTTGGATCGCTCTTCTGAGAGCTAGGTCTCCATACGAGAATACATCCGGTCGTCCTAGAGCTGACATGAGAAACATTTCAGCAGTCCACCGACCGATTCCTTTTACTTGGATGAGTTGAGTAATTATCTCCTCTTCTGAAATAATGGCGTCAAACTTTTGGGGAATTTTTTTCTCTATACAGTGCTTGGCTAAATCTTTTATGTAGGAAATTTTCGTGTAGGAAATGCCAGCTTTTCGTATTTCATCATCGGGGATAAGAAGGATTTGTTTTGGCGTGATAATTTCTCTCAAAAATAACTTCTTAAAGCGAGAAAATATGGTGTCTGATGCTTTTACTGAGAGCTGTTGGCTCACTATGGATTCGCAGAGAAAAACAAAGTAGTCAGTAGAGGATGATAGTTTTGGCAGTCCCACAATTACTGCCACTGCGTGGAGAGTGGTATCATTTTTCCTCAGATGGTCCAAGATTTTTTTATCCACTTCCTTTCAGATAATCTTTAAAGAATTTTCTTATCGTGTACAAATCCTTCTGCGTCAATTTCGTATTTAATTATTTGGCCGGTAGGAATTTCCAGTGACTCAACTCCAGTCTCAGATAGATCATCTAAAAATTTAACTAGGGCACGAAGACTATTACCATGAGCTGAGATAAGAATGGTTTCTCCCTCGATGAGTTTTGGTAAAATATGTTTTTCAAAATACGGAACTACTCGAGCATATACATTCTCCAATGATTCGCCATTTTTGATAGGGACATCCCATCCTCTCCGTATTTTTAAAAACATCTCTTTTCCGACTGTTTTTTCGATATCCCATTTATTTTTCCCTGTATATATTCCGTAATCGCGTTCGTCTAATTCTTTCGCATGAGTTATGGGGAATGAGGGCTGCATGAGTTGGGTTTTTATTTCATCCAGGGTTTCTATCGCGCGGCGGAGAACTGAGGTATACGCGCGATTTATGATAATACTTCTGATTTTTGCACCTGCCAAGCGTGCCTCTGCTTCTCCTTGAGAAGATAAAGATATATTCGTTAGCCCTGTCCAGAGATGAAGACTGTTCCATTCTGATTCACCATGACGTACGAGTAGAAGCGTACCCATTATGCTACTCCATTTCCTTCGATAGTTCTCAGCTGTTCATCTATCTGAAGAAGCCGATTATATTTCGCTACGCGTTCACCTCTAGCAGGTGCACCAAATTTTACATAATCTGCAGAAACTGCTACAGCAAAATCAGCGATAAAATCGTCATTTGTTTCTCCGCTTCGGTGAGAAACTATAACCTGTAAATTACTTGATCTTGCTGCCTCTACTACCGCAAGTGTCTCGATAACGGTTCCTATCTGATTTGGTTTTATAATAATGCCATTTATCGACTGGTTCGTCATGGCCATTTGAAGGCGATATGGGTTAGTAACGGTGAGATCGTCTCCTACGATAAGTGTTTGGCTACCTATGGCTAGTAATAATTTTTGCCATCCCTCCCAATCATCTTCAGATAGAGGATCTTCCAAGTACAGTAAGTTATATTCAGTCAGCAAATTTTTATAGTACTCAATCATGTCATCGGAGGAGTAGGGGACATTTCTATCTTTTAAGTGGTACTTATTATCCTTGAAGAAGCTATTCGATGCAGCATCAAGTCCGAGAAACATATCTGCACTCAGTCTGAGATTGGTAGCTTCTATGGCTTGTTTTAAGAGTCCGAAAGCTTCACTATTATGTGTCAATGTAGGAGCGAAGCCGCCTTCATCTCCGATAAGAGTGGAGAGATTTTTTTCAAGTAAAAGCTTTTCGAGTGACTTATATACATCATCAGCCAATTCAAGCGCTTTCGCATAGGGAATATGGCTCGCTGGAATAATTTGAAACTCTTGAAAATCAATATTTCCATGTGCATGTTTTCCTCCATTTATAATGTTAAAAAGAGGAGTTGGAATTTTTAGGGAATTTTTTTTTGGAGTAAATTGACGAAGATATAAAAAAAGAGGAACTGCAGAGCTTTTCGCTGCTACGCGAGCGGTAGCCATAGATACAGAAAGAGTGGCATTTGCCCCAAGTATACTTTTATTTGGAGTTCCATCCAGATCTATCATGGCTTTATCTACTTCAACTTGGTTCTCTGCTTCCATGCCTCTGAGCTGTGGGGCTATACTGTTTTCGATATTTTCTATTGCTTTCAAAACTCCCATGCCATTCATGCGATCGGGATTGTTGTCTCGAAGCTCCATGGCTTCGTAGGTACCAACTGAGGCTCCGCTGGGACACGAAGCTGACGCAGATGTGTTATCAGAGAGGGTTACTGTCGCCTCGATAGTAGGATTTCCTCTGGAATCTAAAATTTCGCGGGCAGTAATTTCTTTAATCTTAGCCATATATTTTAAATTTGAAATTACTTTATAAGTTCTTTCTCAAAATGTGAAATGGTTTGTCTCGTATGTTCTATAGCATCTGGAGATACTGATACGCTAGTTACACCCCACGTGACGAGTTTTTCTAGTAGGTCTGGGTAAAGAGATGGTGCTTGACCACAAATAGAAGAAGTGATTTTATACTTGTGGCATGTCTTGATAACTTTTTCCAGTGCCCATAGTACTGCTTCGTTTCGTTCGTCAAACTCAGGTGCGACCTCGCTATTATCGCGATCTGTTCCGAGAATTAACATGGTTAAGTCATTTGACCCGATAGAAACTCCGTCGATACCTGCTTCGATAAACTTTTCCAGCAGTATTACATTTGACGGAATCTCGACCATCATCCAAAGCTTAAAGCTTGGAGATCGGTGAAGTCCTGATGCTGCGATAATACTTTTTACCTCGATAAGTTCTTTAACGGTGCGGACAAAGGGAACCATAAGCCATAGGTTTTTTAACCCTTTTTTATTACGGATGAGTTTTATAGCTTCTAGTTCTAACTCAAAAACTTTGGGATCGTGAACGTAACGGTATGCGCCTCGAAAACCAAGCATAGGATTAGATTCTACCGGCTCAAACTCTTTTCCTCCGATAAGTCCTCTGTATTCATTTGTTTTAAAGTCTGATGCGCGGTATACCACAGGTCGTGGATAAAAAGATCGACAAAACTGCTCCAGTCCTTCAGCAAGTTTATTTATAAATTCAGTACTCCTATGGTCTTTAATCATTTTCTTGGGATGTGTACCTATCGCAGCCATCATAAATTCAGCACGAAGAAGTCCTACTCCATCTACATGGCGTTTCGATATCGCATGAGAAAATTCAGGTTCAGCGAGATTTACATAGACTCTCGTGGCGGTTTTTAAATGCTCTGTCGGAATTATTTCTGTCTTCTGTACAGCTCCCACCACGCCACCTTTATAGATTTCTCCCTTAGAGCCGTTTACGGTAACTATCTGCCCAGTCTTAAGGAGAGAAGTGGCCTTTCCCGTTCCTACCACAGCAGGAATACCTAGTTCGCGAGAAACGATGGCTGCATGAGACGTCCTTCCTCCTGTATCAGTAACGATGGCTGCTGCGCGCTTCATAGCAGGAACGAAGTCAGGATTGGTTTGTGGAGCTACCAGCACTTCGCCTTTTAAAATCTTATCTATCTCTTTCGAGGATTTAAGTACTCTTACAGGACCGGTTCTGATACCAGGACTTGCTG
>CALRDJ010000055.1 GCA_943354875.1 Candidatus Levybacteria bacterium GW2011_GWA1_37_16
GTGAGGATAAGATCAGAAGCCTTTAGTTCGATGATAGGACCTACAGCTCGTACCTCAGTGGGTTTATTATTGGTCGTAGTGATAGCGCGTGTCTGAACGATAAAAACCTTATTTCCTTCTATAGCCCATTCGCTGTCTTGGGGGAAATAATAATGCTTTTCAAGCCTTCTTCCTAGATCGGCAAGTATCTGAATATGTTCATCTGAAATTTTTTGCTTATCTTGATCAGTTTTTTTAACTACAATCTTTTTATTTATGTGGCCTACTTTTGTAAGCATTTCTTTCTGGATTTGGATTTGTTTATTCGTAATAACGAGGTCTTGTTTTTCTACTTCATAATGGTCAGGGGTAGCTTCTCCTTGGACAATCATTTCTCCTAGTCCATAGATAGCTTCTATAACTATTTTTGACTTATCGTTTGTGACCGGATCTATCGTAAACATGATGCCAGATTTTTCTGATGCGACCATTTTTTGTACGACAATTGCGATACCGATTTTATGATGATCGAAGTTTTGTTCGTGTCTGTAGAACATCGCACGAGGGGTAAAAAGTGATGCCCACGCTTCTTTGATACTTTCCAAAAGATTTGCTTCGCCAGAGATATTTAGATAGGTATCCTGTTGTCCTGCAAATGAGGCAGAGGGGAGGTCCTCTGCGGTAGCTGATGATCTTACAGCCACGAGTGCATCTTTCAAAACACCGCCTAATTTCGCATATGATTTGAAAATTTCTGTTACTAACTCATCTGAGACTGTAGAGCGCATGATCTCAGCTTTAATGTGTTGGGAAACTTGTGTTAGAGTATCTACTTTTTGAAAGTTGGCAGTAGTAAGGAGATGTTTAATTTTTAGAGCGAGATTGTTCTCGCGGATAAATTCGTAGTATGCTTGGGCGGTTACGACAAACCCATTTGGCACTGGGAATTTCGCGTGGGTCATTTCTCCTAAATTGGCTCCTTTTCCTCCTACAAGTCCTATATCATCCTTGTCAACTTCTGAGAACCATAAGATCGGTCTAAAGTTATGAGCCATATAATCATTATGAGTTTATTTTACTCATGGGTCAAGTACTTCTACGGCATGGGAATGTTTTGTGTAGCGCGCGTTACATACGTGCTTAAATGTTCATGATAAGTTATTGCTGGATGGCACCCAGATTTGAACGATTACTTTCCTCACGCATAGGTAGCGTAGCGGGCGGATTACGTGAGCCTGCAAGAGTTTATCCAAACGATATGTATCGAAGAGTTCTTGGACGACGCATACTGGTCGCGCTTGCTCGCGTCGACATGGAAGAATCACAGCGTCAAACAGTAAAAGCAATTACAGAAGGCGAAATGAAAACTACCATACTAGACGAAGACGGTGTATTAGCCCTTCATGACAAAGGATTGCTTTCGCTTTCCGTGATGGTATACGGGAATGAAGATAGTCCTGGATGGACAGATATCCGCACCACAACGGTATACAGAGAACCCTGGGAAGAACCAGGAATACCAGTCAGATATAGAGTAACAGAATATTATGTGGGACTACCCAATGAACGTCCTAAATCAGATACGCGTAATCTCTTTACATTATCAGCAATTATGACAGAGGGTCGGCATGATTTTACTCGGTGGGGATTATGTCAAGTATCCCATGCTTCAGACAGTTTGCCTCAATAATCTCTCCTCATAAATATATCTAAAACTAACCGGTGCCATTTTTATTGATGTATGAGTCCTTTGATTATTGTAATAATAAATGGTCTGATAAATCTCCTCAATTAATGTTAAATATCCGATTAATTCAGCCAGTTCTTTATTCTCCCTTTTTAACCTGTTCACTTCTAAAGTACTGCTATTTGCAATAGTGCTCCCTCTCATCCAGTTATATATTGTTTTGGTGGATATGCCTGCATCTGTTGCTGCTATAGAAACAGTAATTCATTCATCTTTAATTCTGCATAAAATCTGTTCTTTTGTTTCTTTTGGTATTACTTTAAATGTACCCATAAACTTTTCACCTCCTCACTTTTTAACTTTTTATTAATTTTAGCTTAATTATTAGTGAGACTATGTGTCTAGTTTAAGGGGTACCTGCCCCTTAAGACCAAGGGTGCACTCGTTGCCTCAGATTTTAAACGTACCGGGGACGATGAGATCGAAGGGTTTTGTGGTCGGTCCATAGGCCTTAGGACCATAGTCACTTACATAGTTTCCTATACTTTCTTTAAAATACTGCGGTTTGGACTTCTGTATCTTACCAACTATGTAATAGGTCATAGCCATTATTCCGCCAAACCCTATATTTTCAGGAGGAAGTATATCCCAGCGATGATCTGGATGACCGAAAAATTCATTTTTCTCTCCGATACTTATAACCAGCTCGTCTTCAGTGCGGTGAACGAACTTCGCATGTCGTGCATGACCCTGAGGAAACGCACGCAGGGACACATGAGGACCAAATAGTTCCTCTCTTTTTATAACGATCATAGGACAAACTTGCATATATTTGTCAGGGAGAACAAATGCATAACTTTTATACTTCTCAAAGTTTTCAGGAAGCTCTAAGGATTCTATATACGATTTAATGTCTGCAGGATTTTCTTTTGTGGCAGAGAGTATCATTCCCATATAGGTAGATGTGTTGTATGTGTATGGTTCTGCAATTGATGAATATACAAGGGTTTTATCAGCTATCTTAGCTGCGTCGGAATCAGCTTTTGTGGTGAGCAGTGTGGCACTAAGTCCATGTTTTTTCGCAAGTTCCAACTCCCACACAGAGTCTTTTCCACCGGAGGCTGATATAATCACAGCTTGCGTAATAAGTTTCGTCTCTATAGCCCTTTCAAAGGCAGCGATCAGTCCTCTAAAGCTACTCTCATCGGCAAATAACGCAGCTTGCTGGGAAAAGATAATAAGTCCGGTATTGTATGCGTTTCCTGAACCGACGACAAACGGAAGATTAAACGTAGCAGTGTCTAGTGATGGGGGAGGGTTTGTCGTAAAAAAATCCAGAGTGAGCAGTACATCTGTATCTAAATCTATAATTTCTGACATTATACTTCTCCTCTCTCTTTTTTTCGTTGTTCTTCTGTCTCGTCAGGGCGCTTGTAATCATCTTCCAGTCTCCACGTCATGCCGGCCTCAGGAGTAGACACTTCGACCACATCACAATCGGTAACTGCCTGATGCCTATGCCTCTGGCCTACTTTTGTCGTGTATCCTTTTCCTTTTTCCAAGGCAATTGTTATAAGCTCGCCTGAAGAATCTTCAATGATGAGGTTACACTCTCCATTTATGAGCCAGTACGATTCCTGCTTCATATCATGTGCCTGAAGAGAAAGACGTTTTCCTGCATCAATATGGAGAACTTTTCCCATGTATAGCATGCCTTCTGGAACCCAGTGAAGTTCGTATCCCCATGGTTTTTCTACACGCTTGACGTAGCTATCTGTAGTAAACGTAGATTTATCAAAACTAGTAAGATCTGCCATATAATTAGTGAGCCTTTGCACCAAACGATGTAATAAGAGTGGTTAATTCATCTCGTTTTTCTTCCATAGTAGATTTTTCATACGCTTCTACGTTTAATCGAAGAAGAGGTTCAGTATTGGAAGTGCGGATGGAGAGTCTCCAGTCAGGATACGTTACTGCGACACCATCCATCGTTTCTATTTCTCCATCTCTATATTGTTCTTTGGCTTTTTCGATAATCTCCTTCGCCTTGTCTGTCTTGAAATTAAACTCGCCCGACTCAAAGCTTCTTCGATACTCGTCTACCACCTCAGAAAATGGTTTATTTTTTTCACTGAGAACTTTAAGCACGGTGAGTATTATGGGCATTTGAGACTCTGCATTTCCGGTGGCTTTAAAGAAGTAATGACCAGATGATTCACCCGCAAAGATTCCACCAGTGGCGTTCATGGCTTCAGTTATGAATGCGTGACCCACTTTCGTGATTTTCATAGATCCACCATTTTCTTCTACAATTTTTTTAGGAGTTAAGATGTAGCGAATATCGATAAGAATCTGGCTTCCTGGGTTTTTTATAAGTAACTCCTTGGCAACGATAGAAGTAATGATGGTCGGAGGAACGATCTGTCCTTTTTCATCGATAAAAAATAGTCTATCTCCGTCTCCATCAGGTGCTAATCCTAAATCTGCTTTTTCATCTAGTACTCGTTTTTGTAAACCGACCAGTGTCGCGCTTTGGAGTGGATCTGGCTGATGTGCCGGGAAAGTACCATCTAGTTCAAAGTTCATTCGAACAAGATCTCCTGGAATGGCATCGAAAATAGCATCGATGTACTGAGAGCCCATGGCATTTGCAGCGTCAGCAACGATCTTAAATTTCTTAATCTGTGGGTTTTCTAGGATACTTAAAGAATTTTTTACTTCATCATCTAAAATTCCTTCTTTTTTCGTAACAGTTCCAACGCCAGACGGCTCTATAAATTTCTGGTCTAAAGCAATTTGCTTTATTTCTTCAAGCCCGGTGGTTTTTCCTATTTTTATCAGTCCGCTCGGACTGTTTTTTACCATCTTAAGTCCATTCCACTCTTTAGGGTTGTGAGAAGCGGTTATTTGGAATCCACATTCGTATCCATAATGAGAAACTGCAAAATAAAAAGTAGGCGTAGAGACTATGCCTATGTCGATTACGTTTGCACCGAGTGAAACGAGGGTATCAATTGCAACTTTGGTCAAGCTAGGAGACGAGGTGCGCATATCAGTGCCAACTACGATGGTAAGTGGTTCGGTTGCTGGTTTGTCCGTATGAAGAAATGTGTAGATAGCTCGAACGATCAGTACGATGTTTTCTTCGTTAATATCGGTCGGATAAACAGCCCTTATATCGTATCCTTTGAAGATCGAAGGATTAATATTCATGAAGTAATGTTATAGTTCTAGGAGAAAAAAGTCAATGGTTCCAGTCAGTGACATAGTAAGTCCTCCTGTTTTCATACCTTTTTCTATCTGGAATAGTTTTGCGTGTGTTTTTAAAAGATTTTCTTTCCCAAATAATCGTGCTTGTTTCTGGAGCTTGGGTAACTGCCAGGTGAGTCGTTTCATTTCATCGATTGCATCAGGAGAGGGCTCCAAGACTGCCAGAAGTAGTCGTATTTGTCTGGTCATCATGAAAAATAACATTTCTGGTTCAGATCCCTCCAGTGCTTGATGAAAAAGAGGAATAAGCCGTGCGTTATTTGGATATATATTATCTAAGAATGAAAAAAGCGATTTCGGTAAAGAAAACTCATGTGATTCTACTTTAGGAAGCTTTGCATATGCAGTTTTGGAAACAACTGCATCTTCCCAGAAGATAACTTTGACATCTTTATTTGATTTTAAGTACGCAATTATTTGGTCTTGGAGATCCTTTTTTTTCTTTCCGACGAGTAAATTTTCTATAATTATAGTTGGCGCATCACCGAATAAAGTTGTTCCGGAAATATTTTGGGCAATCTCTTCTATATTTGATTTTTCACCATCGAGAAGAACTATGCCAGATGCCTCGCTTCTGAGCTTCTGTAAGTAGTTCCGTGAGGTGGCTATATCATCACCATGAATAAGAGTAATCATATGCGTTTTAGGTATTCTTTATGTAGTTCCTTGGCGAGAGTGTCCAGATGCCTGCCGTTGCTTCGGTGAGAAAGTAAAGCTCCTGAAAAATTTTTAGGAATATGAAGAAGTTCATGGATTAAAACCTTTTTTTGCTCATCTGCTGGCAACTTGTCATAATATTTGGCAAGTACTTCCACAACGTAGGCTGGCTGTAAGTCGAGGGCGCGCTGAAAAATCTTCGGAAATGCCCAGATCCGAGCATATGCGCGAGATGATGATCCGTAACTGCGATAGCAGAAAATACGGTCAGGGTCGACATGATCCAGAGATAACACTTTTACTATGTGGCTCAGATGTTCCTTTACTTCCTCTGCGTCTTCCCATTCTAATTTGACTGATTTTTTCTTTCTCGGCATTATTTTATCTAAACTGTTTCTGATTTCGATATTCGATATTCGAATTTTTTTATGTGTGCTTGTCTGCTACATAGGAAGCACCATATGAGTATGGCTTGGTTTTAGCTACGAACCCATTTCCTGTTACCATGCCGACGACTTCTTTTATCATCTCTCGTGTTTCTCCATGCTCCCCGACGTCCACATGGATTTCTAAGTTATATTTAGGTGCTTTTCCATTGAGAGATTTTTTAAACATAGGTACAAAAACAGACGCTACATCAAGGGACATGATAGTCTCAGCATAAATTTTATCTCTGAGCGTGTGAACCTCTATAGCTTCTGACCTATGCCAGAAATATTGACCACCAAAACCTTTTCGATGAACAACGATGGCCGATATAAGAGAGACCATTTTCTTACCCTGAGTATCTAGTTTCTCATGGGAATCCGTACCCACCACTAAGCTATATTCATCGTCTGGCGCAGCCTCCAGGAATGTTTTAATGAGATCTATAACGCCCTGCAGACTTATATCTCCATGTGTTTC
>CALRDJ010000056.1 GCA_943354875.1 Candidatus Levybacteria bacterium GW2011_GWA1_37_16
GAATAAAACACACACTCGCTACTCGTCCTGCATTAAAACCACGAGAAATCGTACACGAAAAAAAAGAAGATCCTACCTCTCCTATTAAAAAAAGGGAATTTACAAGAGATACAGATGCAGATGGAGAAAGAAAGAATGCTTTTATCGAAGCAGCGAAAGTCGTTTTTCACCTCAGATCACATTATGAAAATAAAACGCTAGTCCATGGTCAGGAAATCGTGAACCATGTAAAATACACTCCGCAACCAGCAGAGTTAAAAAGCGAACTCGTACGACCGTCTCAGCTAGATGATGGATCGCTACCAGAGGTATACAAATTCGCAGCACGAGTAAGAGATCATGAAACGATGAGTGACGCGATGCGAACAATTGATGATGCAGTTTCCCACATCCCAGCAGTACGAGCGACAAACATACCTATAAACCCAGTAAAACGAGAGGATGTAGCACGAGTATTACGAGGAAGCCAAAGCCTAACACCACTCCAGTAAACAACTACTGGAGATGAGCGGGGTACGAGAATCCTCCTTCGTAAAACTTCGGCGAGACAGGTTGAACTCGCTTCCCTGCCTGCCGGCAGGCAGGTCCACCTGACTACTCAACACGACTGGAGCGATGGAAGGGAGTCGAACCCTCGACCTGTCGCCTGAGGCGACCATTCTACATTTGGAGCGGGAGACGAACTTCTATTTAAACCGCTGTGGATTGAATACATTTCTCATTTTAACAAGTTAATAGAAGCCTATGCTTAAGATAATTTTAGAGGTCATTTTTTAGATGACTTCATTAATTTGTGCAACCAATACCCTCCTACTGCAAACAAAATGAAACCTACTAAAAAATCTCCAAGAGTTGATACCCCTTGCGAGATTATCGCTAATTTTCTCGCCATAAGCCAGAGTCCATATCCTGTCAATATCAAAGCAATTATTTTTTGGATCACATTAACTTACCCCCTTCCATATTTACTATCTCAAATAGATGAGCTGAAAACAAGGGTGAAAATGAATAGACGGGATTTGAACCAAATCAAGACTAAGGTTTTTAAAAAATGCAGACGGGATACACCGAGATTTATGAAATTTTCGAAGCTAACATTGAACCAAAATTTATCTGGAGCAGATGAAGGGATTCGAACCCTCGATTTCCTCCTTGGGAAGGAGGCGTGTTGCCACTACACTACATCTGCTTAATTTTCTCCTTCAAAAACTCTCTACCTTTACCGGTTTTTAAAAACCTCTCTCTTCTTCTTGCCTCTAATCTAGAAGTGAACTCTTCTGAGTAAATTAAGTCAAATGGTCTAGTCGAACGAGTATACTTACTTTTTCCTGAATTATGCTCACTTAGTCTTCGTGACAGGTCATTTGTGGAACCAGTGTACAGCCTAAGATTTATTCTGCTTTTCAGAACGTATGCGTACCACATTCCGATATTATACTCGCTTCTGTCGCCTGAGGCGACCATACTACCCGCTTCGCCATAGCTCCCGCTTCGCCAAAGCTAAGCGAGGCGAGCCGGTGTACTAACCCCGCAATGAACACATCTCCTATATAGGTTATCTTCCGGTACTTATGTAATGATCCATAGAGTAGGGGTTAACTCTCTGCCCTACGAATTCCATCGAATCACTATCTACTGTATCCCTAGAACGCTGAACTTCAGAAACAGGCTCTGGTGACTCTGCTTTAAAATCTACTATAACTCGCATTTTTCTCTCCTCTACATGGGGGTTCTTTGTTCCGAGAACTTGTATATATCCTGCTGCATCGGGCAATGAAGTAACATCCTGTACAATCGTATTAGATTCTCCCTCTACATATTTTTGAACAATCCCATCCGGAGAAGCTGATATAGTTACAATAGATCTATCTTTAGCGTAGTATGAGATACTAGCTCCTGGTCTCACTACTCTTCCATTTCCCCACTCTGGTTCACCCTTAGAACTGATTGGTGCTTCTTGTAATCTTGCAAGTGCCATAAAATACTCACCTCCTTTATCTTGGTATTATGAGCGCTACGCCTGGCGCGAGCTGATCTGAATTATCTAAACCATTTGCTTTCGCTATATCTTTCCAACGATTTCCATCATTATATGCACGGACTGAGAGATTCCACAAGAGGTCTCCTCCAACTACCGCATATTCCCCACCGGTAATCTTTTCTAAAATAGTTTCGTCTTGCATGGCGTTTTTTGTTTTGTCTATTTTCGGAGTATTTAGTACTTGTCCGGTCGTTATAATATCCAGATTTTCTATATGATTTGCTTTCGCAATAACGAGGTATAAATCTTCAGAACCATAGACATTTTTCGACACAGTTTTCAGCGTGTCGCCTTCTTGGATAGTATATGTTTTTTGTAGATCAGCCTTACCTAATACTGTATTTTGCGTTTGAACTGAGCTCGTAGACTGGATAAGAGGCGCCTGTCTTTGTTTTATGATAGTAATTGCCAAAACGAGTGACACGATAACTACTCCCAGCCCAAGTAAAAGACTAGTGTATGATTCTGCGAGGTTTATATGCTTCAAAGCTTCCACGAGAGAAGACTTAAACGAAAGATCTTTCGCAGAAAAGACCGTAGTCATTTTAGATTTTTCTTCCTGAATAGGTTTTTTCTTTTTTCGCGACATAGGATAATGGAGGCAGGATGAATGATGTAGCTTGGATAGAAGTGCGGGGTGAACGGGACTCGAACCCGCGACCTCTTCCGTGACAGGGAAGCGCTCTAACCAACTGAGCTACCACCCCATCATGAGCAAAATGAGCTCTATAGGGTAGCCCTATCCTAACAAATTATTGCATTCGCGTCAATCGTTTGATAAGCTCGGGATATGAATAATAAGGAGATTGCAGAATTACTTCGAAGCGTAGCTGCCTCTTATATTATTAAGGATGAGAAAAAGTTTCACTTCCAAATCGTGGCATACCAGCGAGCTGCTGATTCCATAGCAAATTCCACCTCTGAGTTAAAAGACTTATATAAAGAAGGGAAACTGCAGGATCTTTCTGGCATCGGTCTTACGATGAAACAGCATTTCGAAGAACTTTTCTCATCGGGAAAAGTAAAACAATTTGATTGGGCTATGGATGGCATTCCTCCTGCGGTCTTTTCGCTTATGCGTGTTCCCTCTATCGGTCCGAAAAAAGCTTTTAAGCTGTCGCAGGAATTTAAGCTCGTGAGCGCAGATACAGCAGTTGAAGAATTATTAAAATCTGCACAAGCTGGCAAAATAAAACCTCTGGCAGGATTTGGTGAAAAGTCAGAAGCGGATATTATCCGAGCATTAGGAGAATTTAAAGAGGGAAAAGGAAAAACTACTCGCATGGTACTCCCCTTCGCAGGAGAACTAGCAGATAAACTTATAGAATATTTGCGTAAGTCAAAAGACGTAGAAGGCGCTTATACACTCGGTAGCTTGCGACGCATGATGGCTACAGTCGGAGATATAGACATGGCGATTTCGACTGACAACCCAGATAAAGCTATCGACTATTTCTGCAAATATCCGTATGCCGATCGCATCATTGAAAAAGGCCCCACCTCTGCTTCACTCCTGCTCACTTCAGGACAACAAGTGGATCTCATTGCGCTCAAACCAAGCCAGCTCGGATCTCTCCTCCAACACTTCACCGGAAGCAAAAATCATAATGTCCGTCTTCGCGAATATGCACTCAGACGCGGTATGTCGCTATCGGAACGAGGAATAAAAGTTATAAAAAATGGAAAAGAAGTACTCCAGGAATACGACACCGAAGAAAAATTTTATAAAGCACTGGGTCTGGATTGGATTCCTCCGGAAATAAGAGAAGGCACCACTGAGATTGAGGCTGCTCAAACGCACAAACTACCTACATTAGTCGAGTTAAAAGACATAAAAGGAGATCTCCATATTCATTCATCATTTCCCATAGAACCTTCGCATGACATGGGACGAGACAGCATGGAAGATATGGTAAAAAATGCAGTGATACTCGGTTATGAATACATCGGCTTCTCAGAACACAACCCGAGCGTATCAAAGCACACCAGTGAACAGACCGTAGAGCTTCTGAAAAAAAGAAAAAAAGAAATAGACAGACTACAAGAAAAATATCCCAATATTCATATATTGGGTCTTATGGAGACAGATATTTTAACTGACGGATCTCTGGCTCTGGATGAAAGCGCTCTGGAACTCCTCGACGCCACACTCGTTTCTATCCATAGCGGTTTCTCGATGGATAAAGAAACGATGACAAAAAGAGTATTAAAAGGTCTCTCTTATCCGAAAGCGAAAATTTTTACCCATCCGACAGGAAGAATCTTAAATTCTAGAGATGGATATGAGATAGATTTTCCTGCAATTTTTTCATTTGTGAAAAAACATGATAAGGCGATCGAGATAAACGGCTGGCCAAATCGTTTAGACTTATCTGATATAATGGTAAGAGAAGCCATAAAAGCAGGTGTACAGATGACTATCGATACCGACAGTCACGCGCTCGATCAAATGACTCTGATGAAATACGGTGTCTCAGTAGCCAGACGTGGATGGGCAGAGAAAAATGATATACTGAATACACTTTCAGCCAAAGAATTTGCTACGTGGCTAAGAAATTAAAAGTTCAAAGTGAAAAGTTTAAAATAAAGGTACTATAATTTTTAATTTTGCATTTTAAATTTTAAATTGTTTAGGGGGTGAATGAATATGGATACTACAATAATAGGCATACTAGCAATAGCAGTCGCTATTTTAGTGTACGCATGGTCTGTGTATAATGGACTCGCAACCGGAAAAGTACGCATCAAAGAAGCGCTTTCCAGTATCGACGTGCAGCTAAAAAGACGCACTGATCTCATCCCAAATCTCATCGAAACCGTAAAAGGATATGCGAAGCATGAGAAGGGAATCTTTGAAAATGTTACGAAAGCCAGAAGCGCAATTCTCGGAGCCAACTCACTGCATGATAAGGCTGAAGGAGATAACATGCTTACCGGAGCACTAAAAAGTCTTTTCGCAGTTGCTGAAAATTATCCGAACTTAAAAGCAAGTGATAATTTTAAAGCACTTCAGGAAGAGCTCGAAGATACTGAAAATAAGATCGCATACGCTAGACAATTTTATAATACAAATGTACGCGACTATAACACCACACTCTCTACCCAGCCAAGTGGCATGATAGGGAATGTGTTTGGATTTAAGGAAGCTGAATTCTTCGAAGCAACTGAGGAAGAAAAAAAAGCAGTTAAAGTACAGTTCTAGTTGATAGTAACTGGCGGAACAACGGACTACAATATTTATGTAGTCCGTAATGACCTATGAATATTTATTCTCAAATCACATCTAATAAATGGAAGACATGGGTTATTATGACCCTTTTTGTCGTATTTATTACGGTTGCGGTGTATGTCTATGGACAAGCAGCTGGATACGGTCTATCTTTTGTTGGCTTTGCCCTCATCCTGTCTGGATTCATGAGTTTTACTAGTTTTTACTATTCTGATCAAATCGTGCTTGGGATGTCAGGCGCCAAACAGATACAGAAAAAGCACAACCCCAGGCTTTTTCGAATGGTAGAAAATCTCTGCATAGCCGCAGGGCTTCCCCTCCCTAAAATATATATCTTGAACGACAGCGCACCAAATGCCTTTGCAACCGGCAGAGACCCCAAGCATTCTGTGGTATGCGTAACCACAGGACTTCTAGATAAATTAAGTGATGCGGAGCTTGAGGGAGTTCTAGCACACGAACTATCCCATATAGGCAACTATGATATACGCGTCATGGGTGTAGTAACAATACTGGTAGGACTCATAGCGCTACTAGCAGACTTCTTTATGAGAAGCATGTGGTTCTCTGGCAACGATCGCGAATCGAAAAATAATCAGGTATTTATAGTCGTTGGTATCGTCTTTGCAATCCTTTCTCCTATAATCGCGACACTAATCCAATTGTCTGTTTCTCGTAAAAGAGAATTCTTGGCCGATGCATCTGGTGCACTCCTAACTCGCTACCCAGAAGGACTTGCAAACGCTCTGGAAAAAATAGCCAAAGACAAGGAACCTCTAGAAGCAGCCAACAACGCCACCGCACATCTATATATCTCCAACCCCTTCAAGCACGGAGCAAAGCACTTATTTTCCGGCCTTTTCAATACTCACCCACCAATTGAAGAACGAATAAAGATTCTGCGCTCCATGTAGGACTTCCTGTATAATACAGTCGTGAACACGTTATTAATCGGCATCGGTAAATTAGTTTCTT
>CALRDJ010000057.1 GCA_943354875.1 Candidatus Levybacteria bacterium GW2011_GWA1_37_16
AATTTCCTTATTAAATATGACATTAAAAAACACTGGAACTAGATTTCGTGCTCCCCACAAAACAGTCCCTAATAAAAGGACTGCTACTACGACCACGGCTAAAACTGCTTTCTTTTTCGGATGTTGAGTTTTTTTAGGCATTGCTTATGATAGCTGCAAAATCTTGCGGATTAAGACTTTTTCCACCGACCAGTACTCCATCTATATCTGACTGACTAGTAAAAGACGAAACATTTTCTCCATTTACGCTTCCACCATACAAAATATATTTAACGTTGCTGAAATTTTGCTTAATTTTTCTAGCGACTTCATTCGCATTCTCAGGAGAATCTGGATTATCAGTACCAATTGCCGAAATGGGCTCGTAAGCAATCACTGACACCCCTGCAGGAATAGGCATATTCTCATCCTGAACACAATAAATTATTGATAACTTATACTTATTTGCCATACCTACTTTCTTGTCTAATAATTCCTGTGACTCTCCTAAGCTCTGGCGTCGCTCTGAGTGGCCGATGATGACATATGATCCAAATTCTACAATTTGCTTACCATTTACCTCTCCCGTATGTGACCCTTCATCAAATGCAGAAATATCCTGTGCGCCAAGCTTAATTGGCAATTGTTTTTCCTTAATAAGACCATGGGCAATTTCCAGGCCTGCAAATGATGGACAAACTATTATTTGCTTATTTGAAACTTGCACGTTTAAATTTGAAATTTCCTGAAACCAATGATTAGTTTCAGCACCTGTCTTATTCGATTTCCAATTGGCTACTATAAAGAGGTTTTTCATGATAAGATAATGAGACCCACTCATTATACGGTATGGAAAAAGATTTTCTCAAGGACTTAAATAAAGAACAGAGAGACGCAGTGCTTCAGACAGATGGTCCGATGATCATCTTAGCTGGTGCAGGCTCAGGCAAAACCAGATGTATTACCTATAAAGTACTCTACCTAGTTGAGTCTGGCGTCCATCCCACGAACATTCTCTGTGTTACGTTTACAAATAAAGCAGCCGCAGAAATGAAAGAACGAATTGATGCGTTTATGCGCGGTAGCCACCCGACAGTGACAACCTTCCATGCGTTATGCGCCAAAATCATGCGCATCGACGGTCATCATCTTGGAGTTTCAAATAAATTTGGCATTTATGATGCGCAGGATCAACTCGATGCCATAAAAGAAGCGATGGGAAAACTAGGACTCTCGATAAAAGAATACAAACCCTCATCAGTTCTCTCAACCATTTCTGGAGCAAAAAACGAAATGATCTCAGAAAAAGACTATCCAGATTTCGCACGTGGCCACTTCCAGCAAGTTGTGGCGCTCATATATAAACTGTACCAAAAAATACTGCAAGAAAATGACGCGCTCGACTTTGACGACTTACTCCTAAAAGCTGTCGAGTTATTTACTAAATACCCTGAGGTACTTGGCAAGTATCAAGAAAAATTTCGCTATATACTTATCGATGAGTACCAAGACACAAACCGAGCGCAGTATACACTCACCAAGCTACTTGCTAAGAAATGGAATAACATTTGCGTCGTAGGGGACTTCTCACAAAGTATCTATAGCTGGCGAGGAGCAGACTACCAAAACCTTATGAAATTTAAAAACGATTTTCGGGATGTAAAAACATTTTCACTCTCACAAAACTACCGATCCACCCAAAACATTCTCGATGCAGCATTTGCAGTCATTTCTCGCAATACATCACATCCTATTCTCAAACTCTGGACAGAAAACAAAAGCGGTGAAGAACTTTCCATAATCGAAGCCCGGAATGAACACAACGAAGCAGAGTACGTTATGAATAAAATCGCAGAATTTAAATTTAATAATCCAGATTTTGCATATAAAGATGTGGCAGTTTTATATAGAACTAATGCTCAGTCTCGAGTACTCGAAGAAGCATTTCTTCATGGTGGTATTCCGTATGTGCTCGTAGGCGGAACGAGATTTTATCACCGGAAAGAAATTAAAGACGTACTTTCTTACTTACGGCTTATGGAAAATCCAAAAGATACAGTCTCTGAAAAACGGGTCGAAAAAATAGGAAAAACACGCTTTACAAAATTCAAAGAGCTTATAGATTCCCTAACTGATTCACCCAAGACCATTACCATAGATCTACTAGATTCTATCTTAAAAAGTACAAACTATTTAGCCCTTTACGATGAGAACGATGAGGAAGATAGGCAAAGACTAGAGAATATCAAGGAGCTCAGATCTGTCGCACTCGAATTTCCTGAACTTTCTCAATTCCTAGAAAATGTCGCCCTAGTAGAACAAGAGCATATGCCAGACCATCTCGAAGGAGAGGACGAAAAAGATGCGGTAACTCTCATGACGCTCCATGCAGCGAAAGGACTAGAGTTTCCCTATGTATTCATGATTGGCATGGAAGAAGGACTATTTCCTCATAGTCGCGCGCTCATGGACAAGCAAGAACTTGAAGAAGAAAGACGTCTTTGCTATGTCGGCATAACTCGCGCCAAAACCCAACTATTTCTCACTCACGCCAGAAGCAGAGTATTTTTCGGACAAAAATCGTCAAACACGATATCTCGATTTGTGCTTGAATTACCAGATCACTTGCTCCACAATGTGAATATTGGTTCTAAGTCTAGCACTGATTCATATGAAAGCTACTAACTCTACTCACCCTCTTCAATCCGCACAATGGGCAGAATTTAGAAAAAAAACCGGCGTGACCGTAGTGGAAATAGATGGACTCTATATGACTATTCATAAAATCCCTAAATCGCCATGGAATATCGGCTATGTCCCCAAAGGTCCTATGCCAACCAGAAAAATGATTGATGAACTAAAGAAGGCAGGAAAGGAATATAGCTGCATATTCATCCAGCTCGAACCCAATGCAGTAGTAGATAAGAACTCCGTCCCAACTCAATCGGGGCAAATTTCAAATTTAGGTCTTCGACCCTCAGCTCATCCTCTTTTTACCAAATATAATTTTCAACTCGATCTCACTCCAGACGAAGAAACACTTCTGAAAAATATGCATCCTAAAACCCGCTATAACATACGAATTGCAGAAAAACACGGAGTAATAGTTACGGAAGATGACTCCGCTGAAGCATTTGAAAAATATTTAAATATTTCCCATGAAACCACTAATCGTCAGGGATTTTATGCTCATACAGATTCCTATCACAGGCTGATGTGGGAAACGTTAAAAAATCACAAATCACAAATCACAAATCCAAATGATAGACTAACTGCTTATTTACTGAAAGCTGTATTTGAAAAAAAAACACTGGTCACATGGATTTTATTCACGTATCAAGACGCTCTCTACTATCCATATGGTGCATCCAGTAGCGAAAACAGAGAGGTAATGGCATCAAATGCCATGATGTGGGAAGCAATTAAATTTGGGAAAAAACTAGGACTAAAAAATTTCGATATGTGGGGAGCGCTTGGAGAAAGTCCAGATCCGAAAGACTCCTGGTTTGGATTTCATAGATTTAAACAAGGATATGGTCCACGGCACATAGAGTATATCGGCAGCTTTGATCTTGTCATATATCCTCTCCTGTATCCTGCTTATGTATTTGCTGATAAACTTCGCTGGATGATTTTAAAATTGAAAAAATAATGTATGCGCCGACTACTCAGTCACATCGACCACTTAAGCCCTCTTTATGTCTCAACGATACTATTTTTCATTACCGTTATTGTATATGCGAATACACTCAGTAATGGACTATTTTACGATGACGAACATTTTATTTATAATAATATCTATGTAACGAGCTTTTCGTTTTTCAATTTCTTTACTGAAAGCACTACCAGTGGCGGAGGTGGAGGAGTCAGCAACTATTACCGACCCCTTTTAACTTTCCTTTTCAGTGTTCAGTATTTTTTATTTGGAAATTCTGGATTTATATTTCATCTCGTAAGCCTATTACTCCAGGCAGGCTGTGGAATATTAATCTATACTATTTTTAAAAAAATATTCAACTCCTCTATTCCAGCCTTTTTGACAGCAATTTTATTCATAGTCCATCCTATCCAAACAGAAGCAATATCTTATGCATCAGGGCAGGGAGATCCGCTTTCATTATTCTTTCTCCTGTTAAGTATCACGTACGTTCTTAAGAAGAAAACGAAAACCGCACTCATGCTTCTCGGTGGGTCGTTACTTTCGAAAGAAACAGGACTATTGGCGCCTGGCTTCATATCACTAGTGCTAGTGGTACAAGAAAAAAATATATCTTTCTCAACGATAAAATCCGTTCTCCTCAAGTCGCTACCATTCTGGATAGCTTCCTTTAGTTATTTTTTCCTTCGGCTTACTATTCTTAATTTTAGCAATACGTTAAATTTTTATAATGCAAATAATCCCTATACTGAAAGTATCTTCGTACGACTCAATACTTTTTTCCACATACTACCGACATATGCGCTTCTTCTTGTCAAACCATTCCCTTTATTTATAGACCGTAATGTTTCCATATATACGACTATCGATCCGACTGTAATTATCGTAATCCTTATTCTCGGTATTGCCGTATCTGCTTCAATCTACTACTTTAAAAAACTACCTATACTTTTCTTCTCCATAGGCTGGACAGCACTTGGATTTATTCCAACCAGTGGCATAATTCCTATAAACGGAATTATGTATGAACACTTCCTGTACTATCCCTCTATTGGTATTTTTACTCTTGTCAGCTTTGGAATATATTATCTACTAACGAACAGATCACTTATAGCAATTCCAATTTTTATTATTCTCAGTAGCGGTCTTTTCTATTTTTCAATTCTAACTATACAAAGAAATTCGGATTGGCATGATCCTATTAGATTTTATAACCAAACACTCACCTATACAGAGAGTGCACGTATTAGAAATAACCTAGCGATTGCCTATGCAGAAAGCGGAGATAC
Organism: Candidatus Levybacteria bacterium GW2011_GWA1_37_16; assembly: GCA_943354875.1. Classification (GTDB taxonomy): domain Bacteria; phylum Patescibacteriota; class Microgenomatia; order Levybacterales; family UBA12049; genus CALRDJ01. The sequence goes on from CALRDJ010000057.1 coordinate 4,927, forward strand.
TAAAAATGCGATTATTCAATATAAAAAATCGGTTCAAATATCTGATACGTATCCGCAAACTCATCTAAATTTAGGTAATTCTTATCTGGCGCTTGAAGCGTATACATCTGCTGAGCAGGAGTATCTGAAGTCTATCCAGCTAGATCCCACATTTGATCGCCCATATATCTCACTCATTAATTTATATAAAAAAACAGATCAAACAGAAAAGATTAAAAATATTCTAAAACTAGCAGAGGATGTAGCGAAAAAAAATAAAAATTTTATACCATTTTTGGAATATCTCAGGACTCAATAATCAAACCACATATAATCGCAGATTATACTTCGTATCGCTTTTTTTTAATTTGAGTGGAACATCATATCGATAACTTACTATCCTCGTACCTTTTTTTAATTCTCTTTCAAATTTAGGTAATAATAACTGCAGTGCCTTCGGCACGAGATATACTATGACTACTGTTGCTCGAGATATATCTTCATCGAAAAAGTTTTTCCTTTTTATCACAACTTTTTTCGACATTTTATTTTTCCATACTCGAAACTGTGCTATAAGAGTTCTGAGCGGATCAATTTCTACACCAACTCCGCACGAATCATAGTTTCGAGCTGCGAACAGTAGCACTTCACCATCGCCACAACCTAAATCATAGACAATATCTTTCTCGGTGACCTGAGCAAGCCTACAAATTGCTTCAGCAGTTTTCTCGTCAGTACGCCACCATGGCGCCCATGGACTATTCGGCGGCCATATCATAGATAAAACTATGAGAAGAAATACTATCCCGATAAGCAAAAAAAGCTCCAGCATAAATCTTTCCCTATTATACCGATACTCTATCGGATTACAATCTCCACTTTTCTCTCGTCAATTTCTATGCTATCCTGTACATGAATGATTTAATAAAATTATGTTTGAATTACCAAAACTTCCCTATGAATATGACGCGCTCGCGCCATTTGTCAGTAGCGAAATACAACAACTCCACCACACGAAACATCATGCGGCATACATAAAAAACCTTAATACAGCACTGGAAAAATATCCAGAATGGCAAAACAAAACTATTGAAGAAATTATCATCTCACTTGATCAACTACCAGCTGATATAAAAACAGTCGTTCGAAATAATGGGGGAGGACATTTTAACCATTCCATGTT
>CALRDJ010000058.1 GCA_943354875.1 Candidatus Levybacteria bacterium GW2011_GWA1_37_16
TCGTCTTCATCCAGACCTGGGGTTAATTCTAAAATGTTTATTCCAACTGGATATTTCAAATCAATAGGATTAATAAATACCAAGTCATTTAATCGCTTCTCAGGAATGATTGATATAAGGTCATCTGCTGCATCTCCATGAGGGTCAAGAAATGCCATACCACGACCTTGCTCAATATCATGCTTTGCCATTGAAAACATCATGGTTGTTTTTCCTGACCCTGTTCTTCCAATAATATACATATGGGTTTCTCGTTCTTCTTCGGTTAGTCCAATTTCAGTTGTAGTTCCTCCGTAATGGTTTTTACCAAATACCACATCATACTTATTACCTTTTTTCAAAGACAGTGGAGCAGGTAATGTTTTACTGTGTGATTTAACGAGGTTTTCCGTGTTAGTAGAGCTGGTGAAAGGGAAATGATAAATGCTAGAGATTTCAGAGATCGAAAGAACAGAACTTCCAGTTAAAGAAGACATTCTCTTTTTAAAAATATAGAATAAATATTGTTTTACTCTATTTACATTTAAATACCTATTAACCGTTAACGACTGATATCCTGTAGATGAATAAGTGGAGAAAGAAGACTTAAACCCCTGAACTCTATCAGATAAATCATTTTGATCTTTAAAAGACATTAAAATTCTTATTGTTGTTTCAAATAACGGTTGGTTAATCTTTGCATCGATAGAATTAACTACTTCCATTTCAGAAAGTGATTTAGTTTTTGGAGCCAGATACGAGTTATAAAAAATCCATTTAAATATTCCAAAAGTTTTCAGGTATTTAATCACATCGCCATTGTTTGAAATAAGTTTAGAAATCTTTTTAGTTCCCTTACTATTTACAGGAGTTACCACCAACTGAAAAGAAACTAATTCCCCAGGCGAGAGTTTAGTCATTTGCCCGGTTAAATATGCAATCGGATCGTGCATCTCTAATTCACTTTGTCTCTTAAGAGAGAAGGCAAAATGTTTTGAAAGCTTGAACTCCAATATCTTGTAGTAGTTTTTATTTAAAACGCTTGTATCATCAGGTAGATAATCGTTAACAGCTTTTACTTTTAAGTGAGGCATATATGCAAGTAAATTCTTTTTTAACGTATTAACCTGTTTTGGAGAAGTTCTAACTAAATATCTAATTCCTTGATTTTGGGTTGACACTATCTCTAAAGAAAACCTTGTTTTATTCCCTAACAACTTATCCTTGAATGATTGTTGAATACCTAAAGCATGAATAATAGAAAAGAGCTGGTCTGTTGTGTAGGATTTTTTCTCGGTAAATGAAGGTGGTGTTAGCTCAAGAAGCATAGACGGTTCGCTTAAAGACTTTTTTATTTGTAGGATTTTACGAACTATAACTAAAACAATAACACCTAAGATTAAAAAAATTACTGGTGCAATTAAGTATTCAAAGGAAGAAAGAGAGCCGTTTTCTGGTTTACGGAAAATAGAGACTAATTGTTTTATTAAGTATCCGAATTCTAATTTATGAAGATCATCCATTCATACCCTTTCGGGCAGAACTATAACAGAGTATATCATATTTCTACATATACTAAATAGGCATAATTGAGGCTTGACAACTATCGAAATATCGATATATACTATCTATATCTCGATAGTTAATTAAAGGTGAATCATGGAAAATACTGAACTACAATTATTCGATCCTAAAGAATTAAGTAACATACATATTACTAATGCTTTGCTAGAGCATAAGTCACCACGGCCTACGTATAACCCTCAAAAGTCGATTGAAGAAGGCCTGAATGCATTATTTCCCACTCATAAAGAGGAAACTAAGCTCCAAAAAGCAAGAAGGGTGCTTGGTGAAATATCTTTAGAAGTTACCGATGAACAACTTGAAGTATTTTTATCTGAAGTTCAATTTCTTCTAGACAGTTGGCTTGATTGCTTCGAAAAAGATCTTTTTGATGGGTTAACACTTAAGCAGATTTTAAAAGGAAAATAAATATGAATCAAGTTGGTTTTAATAATAAAAAGGAGATTAGAAAAGCAGTTGTATATGTTAGAGTTTCTACCGAAGAACAAGTAGAAAACTACTCATTGGATAATCAGGTGGGTACTTGTTCCAGAGAAGCAGAACGCAGAGGAATAGAGATTGTTCAAACCTTTAGAGAAGAAGGTCGGTCAGCGAAAAATATTCTCGGTAGACCAGTATTGATTGAGATGTTGGAGTTCTGCCGAAAAAACAAAAGAGAAATCGACGCACTTATGGTTTACAGGCTAGATCGTCTTTCGCGTTCAACCGCTGACTATCTAGCCATCAGAAAGAAGCTTTTAGAGTTTGAAATAACTCTGATCTCAACATCTGAGCCCACAGGTGACAGCCCAACTGAAAAGTTTGTTGAAACTATGCTAGCTGGTTTTGCTCAAATGGATAATGATGTCAGAGGTGAACGTAGTAGAAATGGCTTACGAGCAAGGTTTTTAGCAGGGCTCAACACTGGTTTTGCTCCCATGGGATATTTAAACCAAAGCGGATATGTTACCAAAGATCCTAAAGCTTGGGATAATGTAAAGAAGGCATGGGAATTAATGGGTTCTGGCACGACCACACTTAGACAAATGGCGCAAATTATGAATGAATGGGGTGTAAAAGAAAGGCACAAGGACAAGGAGTATCAGCTTAGACAGCAAACAATCAATAGAATCTTTCGAAATAAATTCTACACAGGAGTAATAGTTTCTAAAAAGTATGGTCATGAGGTACAAGGACAACACCCAGCTATGATTACAAATGAGTTGTTTTACCGCGTGCAGGCTATCTTGGATGGCAGAAACACTAATATTAATGTAGCTTTATCAAGAAGAAACTATGATAATCCTGACTTTCCCTTAAGGAGGATTGTAAAGTGTCAGCGGTGCGGTACTGCATTCACTGGAGCTTGGAGCAAGGGTAAGCACGCTCGTTATGCCTATTATTTTTGCAAGCAGAGATGCGGTGGTGCATCAGTGCCAATACAAACACTTAATGACTCGATGGTTGAGTTACTTAAAAAAATTACTGTAAAACCTCAAACAATAGATCTTGTCATTGCATATATGAGGAAAACCTACTATCAAAGAGTCACAACTTTACAAAAAAGAAGAGCTGAGGCAGATACAGAACTTAAAAAATGCTACGAACTGCGCCAAGCACTCATAGAAAAGAATTTAAAAGGGATATACGGTGATGATATTTTCAGAGATCAAAATAGACTTATAGAGGAAAGGATTAAAGATATCCAAGCGACTAAGGATGATGCCCTAATTGACAAATATAATCTGGAAGCAATTACCAAATTTATTAAAGAAAAGTTCGAAAACCTGGCTGAAACTTATATTAATTCAGATCTTGAGCAGAAGAGAGTTCTCTTGTGTTCGACTATGCCCCTTGGAGCACTCTGGAACTATCCAGGTCTGTCGAACACCAAGATTAGCCCGTATTATCAAGCTATTCTTGACATTGAGAACCCAAGCGACTCACTTGGTGCTGCGGAAGAGAGTCGAACTCTTATGCCTTGCGACAAAGGCTCTTAAGGCCTCCGTGTATACCATTCCACCACCGCAGCAAAATATTTGTACGTTGCGTGCCCAGAGGGATTCGAACCCCCAACCTAATCGTTAGAACCGACTTGCTCTATCCATTGAGCTATGGGCACTAGCTTGCGCTTGGAAAGACACCTGCGGTTTTCTTTCCAACCATCTTCCCTAAGATGTTGTGCTAGTCCGCTGTATCCTGATCCTTACGGACATGGCGCACAACTATTTATAGAAGATAACTCTATTTTAACAAAAAAGTTCGAATATATCTATAAACTAGGGCTTGGAGTTACTAGAGGGATCTTTGCTCAGAGAACCAGAATTCTTTTCCATTCTGATCATATGCAGATATAACATAGAAATAGTTCGTTTTTTCTTTCAGATACTGGATGGTATATCGGGTAGAAGTGCTTGGAATACGACGAGCTGCGAATGTGTACTTAGTAGCTGACTGTTCTTTGTAATATATATTATATCCGTATGCGGAAGGAACGGATGTCCAGGTGACCGTGGAATTTCTGAATGAAGTGACTGCTGCTCCGAGAACATTTTGATTCAAATCGTTTTTTGGGATAGTCATAAGGGCTCCAGATACTATGAGTGCTGGTATAAGAAGGAAGAAATATTTTCGGAAAAACGCGATGAGAGAAAATGTACTCTTTCTCGGGGCTGGGCGCTTAGTTACTTTTTTCTTTTTTTTCATTACTTATTAACTATTAAATATTTAGGAATCCTTGTCAAGGGGGTATTTAAGCAGAGGCATTTCTTGAGCTCAATCCCTTTTTTTGTTATACTGAGATTAGTGAAGCTTAAGCGGGTGTAGTTCAATGGTAGAACGCAACTTTTCCAAAGTTGTCACGAGAGTTCGATTCTCTTCACCCGCTCACTGATTTCTTGCACAAGGGTTTTAAATGTTTTATAGTAGTAAAAGATGAAATATACGTATCAAACAGTAAATAATGCTCCTGATCTTATCGACGGCGTCGTTCTTCATAAATTAAAAATTAACCGCGATCCCCGTGGATCACTTACAGAAAACATGAAAGCAGATTGGCCAGACATGATGGGCGCTTCCCTCCCCTTCGGCCAAAACTATCTATCAGTTACTCAGCCGGGGTTTGCACGGGACGAAGAGCAGCTCCATAATCATCCGACGAAGCAGACAGATCGATTTGTCGTTATAAAGGGAAATGCAGTATTTGCGTTGTATGATTCCAGGAAAGAATCGAAAACCTATGGAAAGCTGAACTTATTTCTCATGGGAGAGAAAAATGGCGATGATGACCAGTATGTTCTGCTTATCCCTATGAATGTATACCACGGATTTACCTGCGTCGGAGATGAACCGATTTATCTTCTCGGTTTTCCAGATCAAGTATATGATCCTGCCGAAGAAGGACGCATATCCTTTCCAGATTTCCAGGCGAAGCTGGAAGATGGTACGCCATTTTCATGGCAAGCTATTCGAGACGATTTTAAGTAAAGGTCTGATTGTCATTCTGAAGGCCGAAGGCCGATAGAATCTTTTTTCAGAGATCCTATCGCTACCGCTCCAGGACGACCTGTTAATTATGGGTATGAAATTTTCTAAAACTGCAAATAATTCCTATCTTCTCCGTTTGGAAAAAGGAGATGAAGTAATTAGTTCGATCAAATTGTTTTGTGAGAAACAACGTATAAAAAATGCTTGGCTATCAGGGCTCGGATCTGTAGAAAATACCATACTCGCCCACTATCGGGTCGATACGAAAAAATATAGCGAGAAAAAAATACCAGATATTTTAGAAGTAACGAGTCTGACTGGAAATGTCGCTGTATTTGAAAATGCACCGTTCGTCCACGCCCATGCGTCACTGTCTGATGATGAAATGCGAGCGCTTGGGGGACATTTAGTTTCAGCCACTGTTTCTGCAGCATTTGAAATTCTTATCACAGATCTAGGGACTGAGCATGCTAAGAAATTTGATGAGGAGATAGGCCTTAAGCTTTTCGATCTACCGGAATTACAGTAACACGTTTTACGTGACAAGTGACACGTACGTAATACGCTTGACGTGTTACCTGTGACGTTTGACGTTTAACCTCTCAGGGATTGTTCGGACTGCGGATTATTTTATATAGCACTGCAGTATCTACTTGTTTATATTTAACGATTACTTCTGCTTTCTCCAAGTTTTTTATCCCATCTGTAAAACTATCTCTATCTGTTAATAAATGACGAATGTCCCATACCATAGATGTATCTATAAGGAGAAATTCTGGTTTTTGGTCCCATCGAAACCAATTGCATTCTTTTTTTCCGCAGGGCGAGTCAACATCAAATATCTTTTTTTCCGGATAGAGGGTAAAAATTTTATCTCGTTCACTCAGGTGTGGAGTGATGTTGTTTTGGGAAACGACAGAAACAGTAGGAGGTAGATTTTTCGATATCATGGCATCTATATTTTTTACTGCAGAT
>CALRDJ010000059.1 GCA_943354875.1 Candidatus Levybacteria bacterium GW2011_GWA1_37_16
TTGGTCGAAGAATAATTCATTTGATTTGGGATTTGGGTTTTGGAACTTGTGATTTCCTAACTGTGCTTACTGTATTCCGCTCGCTGTTCTCGCCTAATTTTTTCATGGTCTGGAGTCTCGAAATGCTCTCGGATAAATGAAAATGTTTCTTTCGGATCCTGGGTATTCACAAATATTTGCGTTCCGACTTCAAATCCACCGACCACTTTCACCCTCGGTATAATACGCAGATACCAATCTTGCCCCGGATAGATATAAAAATTAAATGGCAACTCATGACCATGTCTGAGATCAAATATATCGACCAGCTGTGTGACAGTCGTAGCCAAGTCAACCGTCTCTTCATCAGTTATATCGCCAAACGTTACATCGCGTCGCTTCGGCGCGATCCAGATCTCGTCCGGCCATTGTGATGTATCAGGGCAGAATACATAAAAACGCTCAGATTCCACAAATCGATCCAGGATAAGATCTGTTTCATTCATCGGGGGGATTTCAAGTGTCATCTCCAGTGGCACGACTGCAATCTGACTATGAGGATGCGGTAAGCTTTCTCCGCCTGCCTCGCCACGATTATGGAAAATATATACCTCCCCAGAATCTTTATGCGCTAAGTACCGCTGTCTATATGTCTGAAGGACCAGTGCTGCATGATCCACCGATAGCTCACCAAACCCCTTATGGTGATCAGGAGAATGCACTACAACCTCATGGATCGTAGCAAACGGGAACTTATTGGGAATTACCCGAACGAGCCAATCAGAGTCGGAAGAAGAGCCAGAGGGATCAGACATTTGTCCCTGCGTGAGCTTGTCCCCTTTGTCTCCTCTTAATCCCCGCGCTTCTGTCTCCTGTGTCCCGCCTGAGACCCTATATACCTCGGCCTCCTCCCCTTCTCTTCCAGGACAAAAGGGACAAACAGGCTCAGCACCATGACTATGTGCTATATCAGGCCGCTTCGCACGCCTGAGAGCTGAGATAACCCACTTTTTCGTAACCGGGTTTTGTAAAAATTTAAAATCGCTCACTAATTTAACACTATACGAAATTTCGTGGTTTCACAATTACTAAATGCTTTGGCAATACATCATATGAAATATACAAGAAAAATCCCATTCGACAGCGGAGTTAGTGACTGGCAAGCTGTTTAAGAGGAGGTATAAAGGCATGCCGTTCATACGATCGTAATCTCTTCATCATTCTATCTACATTTTCCATCGCTTCTTTTCCATCATTTTGAAGGTGTTTGAAAAGCGCAATATGCGCGAGCCCTGCTTCAGTCGGCGGGCACATCTCTGATCCATGCAATGCAAGTCTATACCCAAAAGTGGGTGGAAAACTTGAAAAAGCCTCTACTGCCCACACATCGGCTTCCTGACCTTTTGCTTTCGCCCGTTCGTATTGGATAGATTCCGTCTGCGCAAACGTGGTTGAAAGAGGCATATAGGCGACCACTTCCGGCCGAGAATGATCGGAGCCTGCATAACGCGAATCGCTCACCAATGCTAACATCGTCAATCCTAAAGGATCAAAATGTTCTTCAGGTTTTAATCCGGTTTCTTCCAGAATTTCCTGCAACATCGCCTCAGTGGACGTCTCCCCTGGCTTGGGACCGCCGCCAGGTGAATAAAGTCTTCCTGGATATACCGGCGTTTCAATCCCACGTCTGGTAAGAATAAATAATTCATCAGTCGTTTCCATAAGCACGCTTATTCCTATGCCTGCATACGGAAGCGGAAGACCTGCATCCCTAAATGCCTTCGCATATTCTGGATTATCACACGCGATCCACTCGGTATAGTTAATAGGATACACTGGGATGGTGGCCACATTGCCTTCTAATCTAACTGGTTCCTGAGCAAGCGTTATGGTCGTGCCTGCCCACATACGTCTTTTATCTTCTCCATCAGAAACTTTTTCAAAAAGTGCTGCTTCCCTGGTAGGCTTTTCCCCAGCATCATCTAATCGGATGTCATATCTTTTGTCAGTATTGACTGCAGATAGAACCGCTCGTCTCTCCTCCAGTTTCCTGCTCCAGGTAGCTCTTCTCACCCTTGCTGCCTCTGATGGTTCTACTAAATCCCGTTACTGCTTGGAACTCCACTTTCTTAACGGACAATAAAGACTCTCTGGTGTCCCAGGAGGGTGTCACCATACTCTCTTTTATTCTTGTGGCTAATTCGAGTGGGATCTCTGTGGATACACGTACTGCTTCTTTCATAGAATGCTGATTATACTATAATAGACCAAACCAACCAAACTTTAACTTCCAAGTAAAAATCCAAACTGGCTATCCATCCAGCTTCTCTTTCAAGACGAGCCAGATAAATTCTATCAAAGCCAGCTGACGTCTCATGCGCCACGGCTGGATTATGAGGCGAAATAACCATTCCATGCCTAAGCTACGCACCAGCAAGGGCGCACGTGGCACAGAGCCACTTATATAATCAAAGGTACCGCCTACTCCTATCATAATTTTCACAGGAATCTTAGAGAGGTTCTGACTCATCCATTCTTCTTGTTTTGGGAATCCAAATGCTATAAAAAGGATGTCTATGTCTTGAGGCTGGCTCCTAGGGTCCTTCGGCCACTCTTCCGAGGCAAATACTACTTTTAGACCTATATTATGTTTTTTTAAGCAATCGGCAGTAATCTCTGCTATTTTGGGTCCTGCCCCCAAAAAGCCTACTGTGATAGGCTGATCGGCTATTCGCTCACACAGTTTGTAGGTCAAATCGACCCCGCTAACCCTCTCTTTTAGTGGCTTTGCTAATAGCTGACCTGCCCATGTCACTCCTACACCATCGCTCAAGGCTATTTCTGCATTATTGAGGATGTCTCTAAAATCATCATGATGAGTCGAAAAGGTCAAAATTTCGGGGTTCGGAGTGACAATATAGCCCTTTTTGGTTCCTTTTTTCACAAAATCGACTATATACTCTAGGATTTCATCCATAGTGGCGTTGGTAATGCTAACTCCAAGGATTTTTTCTTTTTTCATAAAATTATACTTACTACGAGACTATTTTATCACTTTAAATAATTTCAATCAAGACCAGTTTGAACATTTTTTCTATTCGAATTTAGCTTTGAACCATCAGGCATATCACGACTAAATAAGAAGTTATACCTCTAATTATCTAGCGGATTACTATAGCTCTATCACGTTTTTATTGCTCATTATTCTCATTTTTAAGCTTTTCACTAAAATTCTCTTTATAAACGTGCTATGGGACGAATGGTTCATCGTTAGTTAGTTAGTTCTTCGCGATACCATCTAACTATGAACCAACTAACCAATAACTAATTAACCTTATAGTGTCATTTTCTCGATATACTTCTCTTATATAGCTCTATGTTCTCCAGAGCTACGCCAGTACCACGAACTACGCACAAAAGCGGATCTTCTGCTACATGGCACGGCACGCCAGTTATCTGAGTCATGAGCTTATCGAAATTAAGCAGCTGAGAGGTCCCTCCAGACATAACAATTCCCTTATCGATGATGTCTGCAGCCAATTCCGGTGGTGTTTGCTCGAGAACTCCCTTTACTCCCTGGATGATATCCATAAGTACCGGTAAAATAGCTTCATTTATCTGAATCTCACTCAGTTCTATCGTGCGTGGCAAACCTGAGACTGTATCGCGACCACGAATCTCCATCCGCTTTCCATCACCAGATTTTCGCTCATCCACCAGCGCATTTGCTATCTCGATTTTGACTTCCTCAGATGTACGTTCACCTATGAGCAGGTTAAACTTCTTCTTCGTATAATTAGCGATGGCCTCATCGATCTTATTTCCTGCCACACGAACCGAATTGTGCACCACTACGCCTCCCAGCGATATAACTGCGGCCTCAGTCGATCCTCCGCCGATATCGACTACCATGTGTCCAGCAGCCTGAGCAATCGGAATCTTAGCCCCAATAGCAGCAGCAAGTGGCTCATCAATGAGGTATGCCACCTTTGCACCAGCTGCCATAGTCGCATCAAGTACTGCTCGACGCTCTACCTGAGTTACTCCTGAAGGGATACATACCATAACCTCAGGCTTAAAAAACCTTGATTTACCGCATGCCTTGTCGATAAAGTAGGAGAGCATGGCTTCAGTAATGGTGTAATTAGCTATAACACCGTCTCGAAGAGGACGAAGAGCTACTATGTTTCCCGGAGTGCGACCAAGCATTTCCTTCGCTTCTTTCCCTACAGCTACGACCCTATCTTCTTCTGCGGTAACTGCTACAACTGTAGGCTCATTTAGCACAATTCCCTCACCAGCCAAGTACACAAGCGTGTTAGCAGTACCGAGGTCTATGCCGATTTTTTTTGAAAAGTTCATGGTAGTATTTCAAATCTGAGATCTCAAATCTCAAATAAAAATCTTAAAACATTAAAACTTACTATATTTGAAATTTTGAGCTGTAATTTTGAATTTTGAGATCTGCATTTTGAGTTTTTAACTGTATCACAATACACACTTACTATATCAATTCTCCTAGTGGCTTCGTAAAATGATTATATAGATAAGCCTCTTAAACTTGCAAGTGTTAGTTTAAGGGGTTATAATAAAGCTCACGTACCTCTATGCGCAAACAGTTTCTCATACCCATCGCCATCTTACTTTTTCTCGCCATAACCACGGCTACTGTTTCTTTTTATGGAAAGGGATATCGTTTTTCATTTATCGAAGGCAAACCACAGCTCTCAGGCACAGGACTTCTGGTAACGAATAGTACGCCTAACGGTGCCCAAGTATTTCTGAACGGCCATCTTACTACGGCTACTGACAACACCATTAATCTTTTTCCTGGTGAATACCAGGTACGCATCGTAAAAGAAGGTTACTTTCCCTGGGAAAAGAAGATTAAAGTCACCCAAGAAGAAGTTTCGAAGGTAGATGCGCTCCTCTTCCCCAGCGCACCTCAACTCGTAAGCATTACCACCACTGGCATAGAAAACCCCACTATCGATCCCTCACTCACTCGTATCGCTTACACCATAGCCTCACAATCTGCGCGAAAAAATGGCGTATATGTTCTCGACATGAGTACTCGCCCTATCTTAACCCTCCAAAGCGCAGCAACACAGCTCGCAGATGAGACCACTGACAAACTCTCTAAGGCATTCCTTACGTGGTCTCCAGATGGTCAAGAGTTAATTGCCTCTACTGCTGGAACCAAGGCTCTATATCTCCTTCAAGCAAATGGCTTCAATAGCACTCCTCCCGACATCACTGCTACGCTTACCTCGGTCCAGACAGAATGGGAAAAACTCAGAATAGAAAAAGAAAAAGCACGCCTGACCACGCTCACTCCCGTACTACAAAAATTACTGTCTGATCACTTCAAAATCATCTCTTGGTCACCTGATGAGACAAAGATCCTCTACCAGGCTACTTCTTCAGCAACCCTGCCTATTATTATCAGTCCCCGACTCATCGGTGCTAACTCCACGCCTGAAGATAGAAACATAAGAGAGAACACAATATATGTATACGACAGCAAAGAAGACAGAAACTACCGACTGGATGTAGATCCAAGCCTGCGTGATTCGAACAATCATCACCCTATTCATTGGTTTCCAAACTCCACCCATCTTATCTATGTACACGATAAAAGAATTGATGCCATGGAATATGACAGTATGAATGCTACCACTGTCTACGCTGGTCCATTCGTAGATAGCCTCGCATTTACCTGGCCAAGTGGATCGAAAATCGTTATTCTCACGAACCTAGGCAACTCCAACATCACCCCTAATTTGTATACCGTAGATTTAAAATAATCTCCTACTCGT
>CALRDJ010000060.1 GCA_943354875.1 Candidatus Levybacteria bacterium GW2011_GWA1_37_16
AGTAGAAAGGCTTACAGACGGATTGGAGCTAGCAGCATATTTTTCTCTTGATGGAATTGACGGAGAAGAGAGACGTGAGGCGCAGCGACTAAATCCAAAACCTCTCTCAGTATTTGAGCAAGATAAAAAACGTGGAGCATTAAAAGACGCAGGTGCAGATCGTCTTCAAGAAACAGCTCTGGGTGTTTCGCGTGCTGTTATAGCTCATCGCCGCGGAGATATAGTGGGAGAAATGGCTGCATATGCAGAGATTATAACTGGTGGTTGGCCAAGTATCGTTCGTTCAAAAGTTGAGCAGTCAGGAAGTTGTGTTAATGAAGGGGGAATAGGTTCACGTCCTGCTCGAGCCATAACGGCAACGATAAAGACGGTGTTTCCGGAAGTACAGGCAATTGGCGATATCGCAGGGACCGGTCTGAATATAAAAACAGCGATTGATAGAAGTAGGTTAATTAATGTGTCGACGGAGAAAAAGCCCACACCCAGCGAGCAAGAGGATGCTTTCGAGAGAGAAAAAGTATTAGTAGCGTGCAATCTGGTCGCAATTGAGGCATCACTTGTGACTTATTCTCTACTCAGGAAGAAAGACATGAGTGGTAAAAGCTTGATACCAGAGCTCCTGATCGGACTTGCAGGCGCTTCTCTATACAGGGGATACGAATACCTAAAAGATCGTAAAAATAGTACAGATCATGGTCGTTTGGATGAGAGTGAAGATCAGCCCAATGCAAACAGTTTGTACGCCAAGACAATTAACGAAATTGAAGCACGAGCACAGGAGCGTGGTATAGATCATCGATTTGTGGGTGGGACATTTACGGACTTACTTACCGAAGATACGAAAGCTGTGTATGATTTCGAAAACAGAACTATTCAGTTGACTAATCATCTTCCGCATGGGATGTTTCGTTCAAACGGGACAGTAAAAGATGTGGACATGATTTGCTTCGATCCTGACCAGGAAAAAGTAAATGAATTTAAAAAATGGTTACAAGAGGAAGGAAAAAACGCAAAACTTCGTGGAGATCCTTATCCGGATGTGAATATGGAGCCGACTCGGTATGCTGACTGGAAAAAACGAAATTCCCTCACTCAGTTCGTCAGTGGTATCGACGTGGATGAAGATGGACAGATGAATCTCACATTTGGTGGGCTGAAAAAACCTATCGCAGATGAATCGATGGAGGCATGGAATGTGCTCCTTGAAGACGGATCATCCATAACGACTCTTAGTCCTTTCGCTCACGCGATGAGGTATTCCATGCGCGTACCATCCGGTTTTAAGCCTAAAGATTTAGTAAAAAAATATGGGAAAGATGCAGACGGGAATCCAGCATATACGAAGCTGGACTTGGTAAAGCTTGTAGCAAGACAGGCATCGGATAAGGGTCTCGATTTTTGGCTCCATGACTATAAAGATGGAATATATGAGCCATGGGTAGATTTTACGAAAAAGATGTATCAGCACGCTGGGAGCGTAGACAGGATCGATATTTTCACTGCCTCAAAAGCGTTGACTACTGCAGGATATTGGAGGACGGTGGGTCCTGCATTGTCCCACGGAATAGGAATACTCAAGCCTTTTGCTTCACTTGGCGGAGTCTTTACGGGCTGATTTGACATTGTGTCTCTCGCGTCGCATAATAATAAAGCTTACCTTTTCTCATTATGACCCCTGCCCTACCCGACCTTATAGATCAATTTTTAGAATATTTAGAAATCGAGAAGAATTGTTCGAAGTTAACGATCCGCGACTACCGCCATTATTTAAGAATCTTTAATGAATGGTTTGCGGAAAATATGAATGGTAAAACCGTCGCTGACTTGGATCTGTCCATTATCCGTAAGTATCGCGTGTTTCTTTCCAACAGAGTAGATGATAAAGGAATGACATTGAAGCGTGTCACTCAAAATTATTATGTTATTTGTCTTCGTTCATTTTTACGTTTCCTGATAAAGAATGATCATAAGACTTTGGAACCATCAAAGATTGATCTACCCAAAATAGAAAGTCGATCTTTAAAGTTTTTAGAACGCGAACATATAGAGCGGATGGTTACTTCTATCGATACATCGAAAGAAGAAGGGATCCGCGATCGAGCAATTTTAGAACTCCTCTTCTCTACCGGTCTTCGGGTATCGGAATTGACTAAGCTTAATCGCGATCAAATCAATTTAGAGCGACGAGAATTCGGTGTGATTGGTAAAGGAGGAAGAGCACGCTTAGTGTTCATATCTGATAGCGCAGCCCAGTGGATCAGTCTATATATGGATGCCAGAAAAGACGAATATCGACCACTTTTTTTACGCTACAGTGGCGCGATCATCCCTGAAAATTTCGGAGAAAAGATGCGGCTTACTGCCAGATCGGTCGAGAGAATTGTGAAAAAATATGTTCGACTCGCTCGTATTCCCGTGGATGCTACTGTCCATACCCTACGCCATTCTTTCGCTACAGACCTTCTGACGAACGGCGCAGATCTTCGGAGTGTTCAGGAAATGCTCGGACATAAAAATATTTCGACTACTCAAATTTATACCCACATTACAAATAAACAGTTAAGAGAAGTACATGAGGCATTCCATAGTGGAAATAAAGATAGGGATTAGTTTTGGGTATTGAGGTTTATTTTTTAATTTGAAGTCCTGATTTCTCACCAATTATTTTACCATTCTCATAGACTTTTATACCTCTGAGGAAGGTGGCCTGGGGGCGACCAATGAGTGTCATTCCTTCATATGCTGACCAGCCACATTTCGTAAATAGATCCTCTTTTTTTACAGTCCATGTTTGACTTGGGTCAATTATCACCATGTCCGCATCCATCCCTGTCTCGAGTGATCCTTTAGATGTAAATCCAAAGATACGTGCAGGGCTTGAAGAGTTTAACTGTGCGATGGTTTTTAAACACTCCTCCAAAGATTCTTTTCCGAAGTGCTCGATCCATTTAGTAATAACTGCTGGTAATGACTCCTGAATATTTGGCATGCCGGATTGTGCTTTCCAGACATTTGGCTGGTTCTTCGTTTCCCATTCATGTGGAGTATGTTCTGAGCAGAGCACATCAGGAACCTTATTTCTAAATAAGCTCCACAGTTCTTCGGACACTTCCCTGCTCCGTAGCGCTGGTGCGACTTTTATTTTATTACCCAGTTTTTCGTAATCGTTTGCATTGAAAGTTAGTTGGTAACTGACTAGTTCTCCGTATATTTCTAGTCCATCGTTTTTCGCGAGTCGTATCAACTCAAATTCTTCAGGAGTGGAGAGATGCAGTAAATATAGTCGAATATTATATTTTTTCGCGATTCTTATGGCGCGTTCCACTGCTTTTATTACTACTTCTTTTGGTCTAGCTTTTGACCATACTGACGGGTCGGTTTCATCCTTATACTTATCAGTATAGTAATTGACGAGATTTTGGTCTTCTGCATGTACAGCGACGAGTAGATTTCTTTTCGCTGCAACTTGGAAAACTTTTTCTAGTGTCTCGTCATCGGGAATAGTAGTCGGGGTAGTTTCATGTCCTGCCATAAATAATTTAATTCCGACGATGTTGTCGGTTGGGATTTTCTCGAGCTCTTCCAGTGAATCGCTTGATGCTCCAAAGAAAAATGAGAAATCTGTGTATGCTTTTTTAGAATAAAGTAATACTTTATCTTGAAGAAGTACTTGTGTAACTGTCGGAGGGATGGAATTGGGCATGTCGATGATTGTAGTGACCCCTCCAGCAAGTGCAGCGCGAGTTCCGTGTTCGATATTTTCTTTTTGGGTTAATCCTGGTTCTCTGAGGTGTCCATGGACTTCTATAAGGCCAGGAAGAATATAACTACTCCGATAATCTAAAGTGGATAGTGTGGGCTCTGAGAAGCCTGGAATTACTTCTTTTATTTTCTCATTCTCGACGACAATAGTGCCGTCAAAGACTTTGTCAGGGAGAACAATTTTTCCAAGAATTGAAAAAGACATAATTTCTATCGTACTACAGGAATCGTGGTAATTTTCAATTTATTCTGTGATTTGGAGACGGCGATATTTTTCTCCCAAGATTTTTTCGTCGTTGGGTAGTCTGAGCGGTAATGCCCTCCTCTGCTTTCTTTTCGGAGCAGTGCTGATGCCACTATACTCTCTGCTACGTCAATCATAGCTTGCAATTCAAGGCTATCTTTTAATTCTGTGATATCTGATGCTTCGAGATCTTTCAGCTGTTTTCGAATATCTTTAATGGCTTTTTCAGCTGTTTTTAGGCTATCCTTGGTTCTGATAATCCCGACGTAGTTCCACATAGTTTTTCGGAGCATCATGATGAGAGTCTTCGGTGATATACCATTTTTTTTCTTTTTTAAATCCTCAAGTCTTTTTAATTCACGAGACGCTTCTGTGATTGAGACTTCAGGGAGCTTGGATTTTTTCGCGAACTTCGCAGCTTTTTCTCCAACTCGTCTTCCGAATACTTGTCCCTCTGCTATGGAATTACCACCAAGACGATTGGCTCCATGTACGCCAGATGCGACTTCGCCTGCCGCATAAAATCCAGTAACGCCTGTTTCTCCCCATTCATTTATTTTTATCCCTCCCATGACATGATGCATAGACGGAGTTATTTCCATCATGGTTTTAGTGATATCTATTCCGATTTCTTTATGTGCTTCGTATACGTCTGGGATAAGTTTTTCGGCTTGTCCTTTTTCCCAGTGTGTGATGTCGAGATATACTCCGCCATTTTTCGTACCTCTCCCCTCCCCGATCTCTTGAAAAATTGCTCGGGTTACTTCATCGCGACCTGCGAGTTCCATGCGCTTAGGTTGGTAGCGTGTCATAAAGCGTTCACCATCTTTATTTTTCAAAATCCCGCCATGACCCCGGACTTTTTCGGTGACCAGTGTTCCCTTCTTTTCTGGATATGCCATGCCGGTGGGGTGGAATTGGATCATTTCCATGTCGATAAGATGAGCTCCCGCGTCCAGTGCCCACGCATATCCCTCGCCTGTATTGCTCGGTGCGTTTGTATTCACCAAGTAGAGCATGCCAGCACCGCCAGTAGCGACGATGGTGGCTTTCGCTTCAACTACTTGATACTCGCCAGTTTTCAGGTTTATGAGAAATACTCCTGTTACTCGTCCATTATTTTGAAAAACCTTCGAGACGAAATAGTCATCGAGGTATGCGATTTTTAATCGTTTGATTTCAGCAACGAGTCCATTTATCATTTCCCGTCCAGTATAATCTCCTGCGCACAGATTTAGGGGTGCTGACTGTTTTCCTCCAGCCCAGGCATAAAAAGATCCATCTGGTAA
>CALRDJ010000061.1 GCA_943354875.1 Candidatus Levybacteria bacterium GW2011_GWA1_37_16
AGTCTTTTTTCGCTAAATAATCACGTAGGAATTTATCTCCTAAGTTATCCCAAATCGTGTGGAGCGCCAGAAGCGGAATATCCAAAAGCCTAGCTGCATCGACTGTCTGAGCATGATTGATCGGACTAAAGCGTCTATGTATATATGACATCCGTTCTGTCATAAGTGCATGAGCGACGTTTACTGGCACACCAGCATCTGCAAATGCGTCAATCTGTACATCCATAACCTCATAGAGACTCGCCAATGCATGCCCACTCGGATGATGACCGATTACGAGATCAATCTTATCACCTTTTTGACTCAGACGATCTGCGATAAGGATCTCTGATGCGTCTGCATCTATACCAACCATTACTTTCTTAACAGGAGTTTTCGGATCTCCAAATAAAATACGAGAATCTGAATATGGACTATTTAATGTTTCTTCGTCGAAGAATTTTTTCTTTTTCGGAGTCAATTCTTTCGCTTCTTCTTTTCGTTTTTCGAGAAGTTTTTTAACCTTTGTAGCGCCCCGTGGATCTGCTTCGATTCCCATTTGAACTGCCAAGTCATACATTTCTTGAAGTGTCATATGGGAAAGTATATAATAGTTAAGCGCAAAATGCAAAGCGCCGCGGTGCTGGAATGGTTTACAGGGTAGTCTCAAAAACTACTGGTCGCAAGGCCATGAGAGTTCGAATCTCTCCCGCGGCACTAAGTGAGTCGCTCGAGCATAGTGTTCGAACATACATGCTTGGGTTGTTTTCTAGATTAGTCTTTTTTTTATTTTACCTTCAAAATCTTAGCCTCAAGTAGTGTTCGACTAATTTTTCTTCTACATAAAGTGTGTCAGTCCTGATTGACAATCTAAATTCTTTCTGATCATAATAACTATAGAAAGGAGGATTAATTCTATGAAGCTTTTACCAACCTCGGGCCAAGATAAGAAATTATTTTTAATATCACTAATTATCGCGTTCGTTGTAAATATTGGCCAAATTTTAAGAATCGGCAGTGTCGGAAATTTAATAGGGTATTTTATAAATATACTTATTACAGCGGTTATTGTAATGGTTATAATCCGGCTTGTTCTTTGGGCTGCTAAAAAACTCGGTTTAACAAAATAAAAGTTGTTAAATTCTAAGACTAATAACATAATTTCTTTTCTGTGATATAATTCGAGTCAGAGTTTTTTGCATACGCTTTCATTAATTGGTCTATCCAGGCTAAAAGGTGTTCGAATGAAAGTGCAAGAAGGGCACAATTAAACCCTTGCGTTTCATGGCAACTTCAACTATAAAATAGACATGACTAAGTTTTCGATAAAAGAAGCGATCATGTTCGGGTGGGAAACCACGAAGAAAAATCTCTGGTTCTACGTCGGACTCATATTCATTTTTGGTATTATCAACTACGTACCTGATGCAGTCCTCGATCAGCTCCCCCAAGACTTTTCTCCGTTCATCTTTTTTATCCTCTTTATACTAATATGGGCAGTACAACTAACTACACAAGTCGGACTCACCTATATAACACTCAGGGTTACTGAAAAGAAAAAACCCATGATGCAGGATCTTTTTCTGCACTACCGACTCGCCATTGCATTTTTTATCGCTTCTGCGGGTTTCTGGCTCATCGTAGTAAGTGGCACACTATTACTTATAATTCCTGGTATCATTCTAGCTATACGACTATCTCTCTTTGGCTATGAAGTCGCAGAGGGCACCAGCCACTTCCAGGCATTGAAAAATAGCTGGAAAATAACGCGCGGATCGACAATCCATCTTTTCTTATTCGGATTATCACTTGCTGGGCTAAATATCATCGGCGCTTTAGCTTTAGGAGTCGGTCTATTTCTCACTATTCCCACCAGCATCCTCGCATCTGCGTACGTATATAAAAAACTTCGGGGTTAACTACGTTTATGTGAACTAAATGTAGCTAATTCGTGTTCGGTGGTGGAGGCATACCGCCTGATTGCTTATCTACGCTATAAAACTTGATGCGATCTCCTCTGAAAAGCAAATCAATTTCACCAGTCGGACCATTTCTATGTTTAGCGATCAGTAATTTCGTTAACATATTTGGCGTTAGCTCATCATCGACTCGATAGAGAAACATAACCACGTCAGCATCCTGTTCGATAGAGCCAGACTCACGAAGATCTGCTAACTGGGGCTTTTTTTCTCCTCTATGCTCTACTGCGCGCGACAGCTGAGAAAGTGCGAGTACGGGAATCTTAAGTTCGCGCGCAAGATTTTTGAGTCCTTGCGAAACGATTGATACCTCCTGGACACGACTATCATATCTCCTGCCCGGATCTACCAGCTGTAAGTAGTCCACGATGATCATTTTTATGCCATGCTCTAGCTGTAATCTACGCGCCTTACTTCGCATCTCAGTCACCGAGATACCAGGAGTATCATCGATGTAAATTTCTGCCTCAGCGAGTTGCCCCATCGCCTCAGACAGTTTCGTAAAATCAGATTCACTGAGTTTTCCCGTTTTAAGCCTCCAAGAGTCCACATCTGCCTGTCCCACGAGAAGTCGGTCAACCAATTCCTCTTTACTCATTTCGAGAGAAAAAATACCCACAGGGGCTTTTTCGAGTATCGAAACGTTCTGAGCTATATTCACCGCCATAGCGGTTTTCCCCTGACCAGGACGTGCCGCTAAAATGAGCAAATTAGAATTTTGCATGCCAGATAATACATTGTCCAGATCTGGAAACCCTGACTTTATTCCACGAAATCCTGCACCCTTCTTATGAAGCTCATCGATACGATCAAAGCTCGCAGCAAGTGCTTCCTTAACCGAAGTAAATGCTTGCTTGTTTTGTCCCTGTGAAATTCCAAAAACTCGAGACTCTACTTTATCTAAAATCTCTTTCGTGTCATCATCAGAAAACCCAAGCTCAGTGACTTCCCCACCGATTTGAATCAGTGACCGTTTTACAGAAGCGTCTTTTATGAGAGATGAATAGTACGCAATGTTAGCAGCAGTCGGAACAGAGTTAACCAAATCTGAAATAAGCGATGCTCCTACTTTTTCATACGTCTTCTTTTTCTTTAACATCGTAGTTAATGTCACGACGTCAATCGGCTCGCTTTTGTCATACAGCATAATCATCGCGTCGAAAATAAAACCATGAATCGGATTATAAAAATCTGAAGACCGCAAAGTTTCTGATGCGATATTTATCGCATCTTTATCGATGAGGATAGCGCCAAGCACACTCGCCTCTGCATCTTCGTTATGTGGAGGAACTTTTACCTTAGACATAATACGTGGGGTTTATCCTAAAACTACTACTTCCAGCTCTGTGGGCAATTTCTCAAGAGTCGTAACATATTTACTTACTTTATTTGGTTCTTTTCCGAGAGCCTTAACGCCTTCTACTGCGTGCTCTCCATACAACACAACTACAGATGGAGCCAGAGATGTTATGGATGAACTATCTACGCTAGTATTCGCGTTCACTATCACTATCTGTGCTTCTTTTAGTTTTTCCCCTGCTGCTTTTAATCCTTCAGGAGTCGATAGACACACATCTACATTATCTACTCTTATCGTATAAACCAACGCTCCCTGTTTTCCTGTCCCAGAAACCTTAATGCCCCCCACCTCAAACTCTCCTGGACCTGATATTAAAAGCCGTTGTCCCTCTACCAAGGACAATTTGGTTCCTGATGAAAGGAGCTCGATGACAAAGTCTGCTACGGTTTTATTATCCGGATCTATGGCTATGGCGGCTTGTTTTCCTTTTATTTTTATCGATGATTGAGAAAGTGAGGAGATTTCCATCAACTCATCCTAACACAAGCTCCCTTTCCTTGACAAGAGGATTTTTTTTACCTATCATAGAGACCATTCTTTACCGTCCATGAATAAAGAAAAAATCATCTTATCACTTATCGCACTTACTCTCGGACTCGTCGTTGCAGGGGTTTCATTTTACTTCTACGAATCATCAAAAACTCTGACAGAAACTAAGACATATACCGCCACCATCACTCCATCTCCTACTCAAGCACCTATTTATCTCACCATTGAGTCACCAAGAGATGAAGAGGTAGTCAGTACGAAAATTTTGACCATATCTGGCAAGACTACTCCCTCCGCTACTATTATTATCACAAACGACGCCACAGATCAGGTTGTCACTCCATCAAGCACTGGTAATTTTTCTACCACCACGACACTTACCGGTCAGCAAAATATGATTCGCGTAACAGCCATTTCTCCCACTGGTGTTGAAACTACTACGACACTTACCGTAACGTACTCGACAGAAAATTTTTAATATGAAGAACATTATTACTTTCTCACTATGTGCTATGTGCTATTTACTATTTGCAAGTATGTCATTTGCCGCGACTATTACACCAACTCCCACAGAACGGATAAAGCTTCCCATCGATCAACAAATAAATGATTTAAAAAGTCGAATAGCATCTCGAGTGGCAGAACTAAAGTTAGTAGAGCGACGAGGAATCATCGGTACGGTCACCGAAGTTTCAGATACACAGCTCACCCTGAACGATAGTCAAAATAATACACGCTTCGTGGATGTAGATGAGTTGACCAAGTTTTCATCTCCTTCAGCGAAAGGCAACTTTGGAATCTCTGATATAACAAAGGGGAGCAAGATTGGCGTGCTAGGCCTCTATAATAAACAATCTCGCAGACTCCTGGCTCGCTTTGCCGATATCGTATCGTATCCTACAACCATAAGCGGCACCGTATACGGCATAGACGCCCAAGATTTCTCTTTCAAAGTCGCCATGGAAAACAGCAAATCAGTCACCGTCGACATAGAGAGCATCACGAAAACGTCATCGTACATGAAAGATGGCGGAATCACGAAAGCCGGATTTACAAAACTAAAAGAAGGACAACGAGTTCTCGTTACTACTACCTCTAAAGACCCTAACCGCTTTATCGCATCTCGAGTCCTCATATTTCCTGATCTTTTAGCAAATCCGAAAATCAGCATTCCAGCCATCGCACCGAAACCGACAACCATTTTAGAAACTCCTCCTACCTCCACTGGAAGCGGGAAAAAGTTAACGCCGATAGTTCGTTAACCCGATGTCATTCCGAACTTGTTTCGGAATCTCCTCGTGTCGAGACAGAAGTAGATCCTGAAATAAATTCAGGATGACAAGAATAATGAGATACCGTATAGATAAAATTAGACATA
>CALRDJ010000062.1 GCA_943354875.1 Candidatus Levybacteria bacterium GW2011_GWA1_37_16
CGTTTCAGGATCTCCCAGTCGTTAGAAACGTAAAAATCCGAAGGTAAATTCCCGTGTCGAGACAGAAGGAGATCCCGAAACCCGCTTCGACGATGCTTCAGCGAGGCGAGTAAATTCGGGATGACAACGAGGTTATTTCAATTTCTCGTTTTCTTTGTGATCGGTTTTTTTCTTACACGTATTGCAAAACTTCTTAAGCGTCAACTTTTCTTCAGTATTGAGCTTATTCCGATAGCTGATATAATTTCGATTTTTGCAAACAGTACAGATAAGTCCGACTGTGATTCTATGTGCTCCTTTAGCCATATATAACTACCTCCTTGTTCCCTATTCTATCATACTCTGTACACGAAGATGCAGGGATGCACGGATTCGAACCGTGAAAAGCAGTTTTGGAGACTGCTGTGATAGCCGTTTCACCACATCCCTATGGTCAAAATTATACAATTTATGGATGATTTTTACAACACAGCCTTGCTCATGAGTAGTATATTTTGGTAAAATGAAATACTTGCCGCCTTAGCTCAGTTGGTAGAGCAACACTTTTGTAAAGTGAAGGTCCCGAGTTCAAATCCCGGAGGCGGCTCATATTGGTATAGAGAATAATTGTGTAGTACAATAGTAAACACGCTGAGTTGGCGGAGCAGTCAATCGCACCTCGCTGTAGACGAGGCGCCCTTGTGGCTACGGGAGTGCAAATCTCTCACTCAGCACCGATATTCGCGGCACTATAATTTCGTATAGAATATATATAAATAGTTGCGCGCCATGTCCGCTTGCGTGGGAATAAACCGGACTAGCGCAACAAATTAGGGAAGATCGTTGGGAAGAAACCGTAGGTTTCGTCCCAAACTTTGGTTCGCCGACATAGTTTAGTGGTAAAACGATTCATTGGTAATGAATTGAGTGTGGGTCCGATTCCCACTGTCGGCTCAAAATAAAATAACAAACATCCACCCCACATCCCTACTACACTCAAGTCATGCTGCTCATTCTTTGCGAAACGCACCTAATACGCGCTTGAGAATCCTCTCCTCTTCCCCGCTCTTAATCCATCCTTTAGATATGGCAATTGTCGTTATCACTGGATCTACGCGCTCAAGAACCTGATTCATAAACCGATCAATTTTTCCATTTAGAAAAAGTGAACTCATCATATTCCAGCGTGCAGTAAAATAATCTAAGTCGATATCGAGCAGTACATCCTGAGCTTCCGGCACTGACGTACCGCGCTTCAAATTCCAGTCTCCTACCTGCTCTCTTACGTGCGCTACGAATGCAGGGCCTTCAGACTCTGAGTATGCAATGCCATTATGATGCACCCAGGTTACGTCTCCTACTGTTCTCGTCCGCACGGCGGGTATAATATACGCGCCGCAACCATTTGATAAACTCAGTACCTCTTCTGGAGTTGTCGGCACAAGTAACGAGCTTGATGGTGCTAAGCCGAGATCAGAGTGCGCGTCGATATGTATAAGAGGAGTACGAGGCGCAGTCAGACCCTGGATTCGCGCAAGCTCCCAGACTTTTCTCGCTCCACTGTGATCTTCCATTACGAAAATTGAACCTCTGGGGATACTTTTGTGGACAAACTCTGACAAAGAGGTGTATTCATCGCCACGAACCATACCCACTTCCCGGCGAAACTTTCCATGTACCATTTCGGAAACGAGCGTCTCCTTTAGCATAAGCTACAAAGCAATTATTCCGATAAGAGCCAAACCTGCGCCTAAAAAGCTACCACCCATTACATCTGAAAACCAATGCTCCCCGAGGTATACCCGACTCACGAGCATCACTATATCGTATACAGTTAATGCGCCAAAAATAAACAATTTCATTGTCTTAGGTATCTTTTTCGAATCACCGATGAGAAGCATCAGAATTAAAGAAACGAACAAAGCTCGACCAGCATGACCAGATGGATATGAGTTTTCTGTTCGTATATGAAACTGCGGGAATTCGATGAGGCGCTCAGTTCTCAGCATAAATTCAGGTGGCGGAAAGTGATTCACGAATACTTTCCCATATATCTCTATCAGATGAAAAACCCCATATAAAACAAGAACTAGTATTCCCTTCAATTTTCTTCGAATAAGCAGTAGGATCAATAAAAATATCGTCACCGGCTCAAAACTTCCCACTTCGCTAAAGAAAGAGAAAATACCATCAAAACGACGAGAAATATTGTCCTGCAACTTCACCGTCATATCGAAATCTATCTGAGTAAAAAGATCCTTATGAACGAGATAGGAAAAGACCACGAAGAAGAGAAAAACGCTTGAACCTAAGAAGAATATAAGCAATCTTTTATTCATTATTCGAGTATACCAGAGAGCATTTTTTATGTCATCCTGAACTTGTTTCAGGATCTCCTGCCAGAAGGCAGGCAGATACTTCTGTCTCGACACAGGGAGATGCCGAAACGAGTTCGGCATGACAGCGGGAATAGTTTAGCTTGCCATGACGTGCTATAATAGCTCCTCGTCGCCCTTGCCTCGCTGAAGCTTTAGCAAAAGCGGGCAGAAATCACAAACCTATGGAAGAAGATGAATTTTGTTTTGCATAACGTGTAACCGAGCATACAGCCATGTTTTCATGGTGTGTTAGAATTTTTCTATGAAACTAACTATAGAACAAAGTGGATTTTTATACGAACCCGTTCGGAATTTCCGTTCATCTACTGTTCCACCAACCACACGAAGAGTCAGTATCGACTTAACGCCTGACGGATCTACCCCTGAAGAAATAAATACGCTATTACAGCGTGTAGGAAAGGTGCCTTCAGGTTCTACCCGCCCTGAGCGAAAATATATAGTACGTGTTTTCTCTGAGGGAAGATCGGGTGAACCATGTACTCAGGACTTTGGCGCTAACTTTTTTGAGAACAATCCTCCTAAAAGCGCCCATGAGGCATTGATAGGAAGTATTGAGGAGGCACGAAGCTCTCGGGAGGATGGAGACACATTTCTCACCGCAGAAATCTATGTCATGCCACCTAACCCTGTCACACTAAGAAGGACTTCAACCATTCCGGTGAAAAAACCTACGAATCTAAGTCTAAATCCTTTAAAAACTGCTTAAACTCTCCATTAATATCCGGATGCTGAAGCGCTAACTCCACCACTGTCTTCATGTATTCGAGCTTATTCCCTGTATCATAATATTTTCCATTCTCGATTTCGACTGCATACACTGGCACTCCCTGGTCTTTCAGGAGATTTATCGCATCGACGAGCCAAATCTCTCCCCCTTTTCCCGGCTGCACATTCTTAAGCGCTCCGAAAATCTCTGGTGGCAAAATATATGCACCATGAGTCGCTAGATTTGATGGAGCTTCCTCAGGTGATGGCTTCTCGATTATAGAATTTATCTTAAATACCTTATCTTTTACGGGCGTTATATCTGCTATGCCGTAGCGCTTTAAATCTTCTTTTTTCTCGATCCGTACTCCAGAAATAACGATTCCCCCATACTCTTCATACACTTTTATCATTTGAGATAGTCGCGGAGGGGTCGAGTAAATAAATTCATCTCCCCAGAGTACTGCAAACGGCTCGTTCTCGATCACTGATTCAGCTGCGAGCACTGGTGTGCCATTTCCGTATGCACCCTTTTGCCTGACATAAATAAAATTCGCCATCTCGGAAATTTTTTTCGTCTGCTCGAGTAGCTCCAGCTTACCCCCAGCTTCTAAATTCCGAACGAGATCTGCGTTCGGAGTATCGAAATGATCCTCTATCGCCCGCTTCATGGCACCGGTCACGATAACGATATCTTCGAGTCCTGATGCGACGATTTCCTCCACAACATACTGGATAACCGGCTTATCGACTATGGGAAGCATTTCCTTCGGGAGGGCTTTCGTTTGAGGCAAAAATCTCGTACCAAATCCTGCTGCAGGAATAACGGCTTTTCGAATCTTCTGGTTCATACGTATAAATATTAACCGTTTAGACTTTACATGTCAATTGAGATTTGCTACAATACTGAGATCGTATGGCAAGCCCTGTTACCTTTTTAAGAGAAACGAAAGAAGAACTTGATAAGGTTACTTGGCCAAAGCAGCAAGATGTAGTACGACTAACGATACTGGTCGTAGCCATAAGCTTGCTAGTCGGGATCTATATCGGAGGACTCGACTTTCTATTTACGAACGTAGTATCGATGATAATCAAGTAAAAGTTAAAAGTGCAAAGTGAAAAGTTTAAAATAAAGGTACGATAATTTTTAATTTTGCATTTTTAACTTTTAATTTAAGCGACATAGGAGTAAATTATGGATATTTCACAACCAGCACCATTTCCAGTAGAAGAAGAAAAGAAAGAACATCCAAATGCTAAAGACGGCAAATGGTACATCGTGCATACCTACTCTGGTCATGAAGACAAAGTAGCCAAGCAACTCACCCAGCGCGTTGGGTCCCTCGGATTTGAAGGTAAAATCTTTGATATTATCGTTCCTACCCGCAACACCATCAAAGTTTCCCAAGGTAAAAAAGAAAGTATAAAAGAAAAAATTTTCCCGGGATATGTACTCGTACGAATGCTTCTCGATGATGAATCATGGCTTTTAGTCAGAACCACTCAGGGCGTAACTGCTTTCATCGGCGCTGGAAACAAACCCACCCCAATTTCTGACAAAGAAGTAGAGGCTATCCAGAAATTTATGGCTGTCGAAGAACCGCTATACAAAGCTACGTTTGGTAAAGGTGAAGGGGTAAAAATTGTCGATGGTCCATTTGCAGATTTCTTAGGAACTATCGATGAAATAGACGAAACAAAGGGCAAACTAAAAGTCTTGGTCTCTATTTTCGGCCGTGAAACACCAGTTGAGTTGGATTTCTTACAAGTTTCAAAACTCTAACGCTCCGGTGTCATGCTGAACTTGTTTCAGCATCTCCCTGCGTTGAGACAAAAGTAGATCCTGAACTGAATTCAGGATGACAAGGATAAATATATGGCAACTAAAAAAATAAAGACAATCATAAAGTTAAACATCCAAG
>CALRDJ010000063.1 GCA_943354875.1 Candidatus Levybacteria bacterium GW2011_GWA1_37_16
AGCTCTCGGACAGCACGGTCTTCCTATCATGGAATTTGTTAAGGCGTTCAACGAAAGAACAGCAGAACTTAAGGGAACCATCATCCCAGCAGTCATCACTGTATACGAAGATCGTACCTTTAGCTTCATTACGAAAAAACCACCAGTCGCTGAAATGATAAAAAAGGCTATGGGAAAAGAAAAGGGATCCCAGAAACCAGGAAAAGAATCAGCCGGCGTACTCACGATGAAGCAAGCAGAGGAAATCGCGACCATGAAACTTGAAGATTTAAATACGACAGACGTAGCACAAGCAGCGAAAATCGTCGCAGGAACAGCAAGGTCAATGGGGATAGAGGTAAAATAAAGTTAAAAGTGCAAAGTGAAAAGTTTAAAATAAAAGTACTATAATTTTTAATTTTGCATTTTTAGTTTTTAATTTGACTGAAAGGAATTTATGGGAAAAATAAGAGTAAAAACACTCGGCGATGAATCAGCCGAAACGGAAGCAAAAAAAGAAGCGAAGATAAAAAAAGAACAAAAAAAGGCTCGTGAAGAAGCCGTAGTCTCTCCTGAGGCCGCAGAAACAGAAGTAAAACCAACTCAAGCAGAAAAAACAGCAGAAGAAGCGCCAAAAGCGAAGAAAAAAGTCATAAAGAAAAAGTCTTCGAAAGCTGCACGATCAGCTAAATACGCAGCAGCTAAGCTACTTACTGATTCGACGAAGAAATATGCACTCTCTGAAGCGCTTGATTTACTCCCACAACTGAAGATCTCCAGCTTTGATGAGACGGTAGAGCTCCATATAAACACGACTGAAACCGGTATTTCCGGAAATATCACGCTCCCCCATGGAACAGGAAAGAAAACCCGCGTAGTAATCGCTACCGAAGAGATAATCGCGCAAATCATGAAGGGAAAAATCGAATTCGATATCCTTATCGCTACTCCTAGTATGATGCCTAAGTTAGCACCTACCGCACGCGTACTCGGACCTAAGGGTCTTATGCCAAATCCTAAAACCGGAACCGTTACCGATAAGCCGGAAGAGATCGTGAAAAAGTTTGAAGCAGGTCAAATAAGATTTAAAACGGAAGCAAAAGCTCCGATCATTCATCTTACTGTTGGAAAACTCTCATTTGGAAAAGAAAAATTGACTCAAAACATCGAAATGATGTTAAAAGCGATCCCATCTATAAAAGTCTTGAGTGTAACGCTGAAATCCACCATGTCTCCAGCTCTGAAGCTAAACGTAGTCGCGAACTAATTCTCCCACCCCACCATTTTACTCGGTAGCGAAAATCCCTAAAAACATTACTTAAAAATATTTTTAATATGCTGACCAGCCCGCGCCATTTGATCCTGTCTATTCACACCACCCAGCTTCGAACCCACAGCAACTAAATATCCTTCTATGTTGGAAAACTGCTGATAACGCAAAAGCTCTTTATAATCACCGCCAAATAAACTTCGAATCTTTTCACGATACTTACTGTTTTCATATATAAGACGACTATTTTGGTTTTCAGCTCCTACCAAGGAGGCTAATTCCATAGCTGCGTCTTCTACCACTAACTCCTCAATAGGAGGCAAACTCTGACTAGACATCAAACATTCTTTTTTATAGCGAGCGCTCAAACCTCTATTTATAGCAAAACCATCCAATCCCACTTCTATATCTACAGGCATATTATGACCAAAAAGTAATACAGGGGGAGTATGTCTAGTGCGAGTTACTGAAGAATGCATGAGCTCATGAAGAGTGGTTAAAAATATTCCTGAAGCATACTGAGTAACTCTGTATTTTGGATTTAAACGAGCTATTTTAGAAGGAGAGATGTTTATTTGAGCATTAGAAGGATCAGTTACGGCTTCAGCATCCGGGGGTACTTTTGTCGCCATACCACATGAGATATCAACAAGCTTATTATCAAGCTCTTGCCCTGAAACAAGAGAAACTCTATTTTTAAGTCTGTCATACGAGTAATCTGAGGCTTTTTCTGGAAACATGGATGACATCTGCTTGCCGAAGTATTTCGTTGCTAGTTTCACTATGTGTGGCGCTTGCTTTTCCAGCTTTTTCCCATCCTGTCCTATTTCTGTATTCCATTTACTCAAAAGCCCCTTCGTTTCTTCTATTTCTCCACTATATTCTTTTTCGGGCTCAGTCTGAACAGGCTCTGTTCGAGCTGGTGGATCTAGAACTACCTTACCTGCGAGAAAGCCACCTACTACCACTTCTGCTGCTGCGAAAACAGAATACGACGTGATGGATTCTCAACTCCTGCATGACGCGCCTCTCGATCAGCAACACGCTGCTCTTGTCGTCTTTGAGATCTATTTGGTTGTGGAGGCTGTGAGCCTCTATTTTCTGGTCCTTTGTTCATAAAAATAAGTTATTGTCTCTTGTAAATACCTTGTGG
Source organism: Candidatus Levybacteria bacterium GW2011_GWA1_37_16 (assembly GCA_943354875.1). Classification (GTDB taxonomy): domain Bacteria; phylum Patescibacteriota; class Microgenomatia; order Levybacterales; family UBA12049; genus CALRDJ01. Next base: position 2,403 of record CALRDJ010000063.1, read on the forward strand.
CATGATTCGCATAACTAATTCTCCCACCCCACCATTTTACTTGAAATTTTAATTTGTGCCAGTAGGCGTAGGGAGTATAAGTCGTGAAGTGTCCATCTCATCTTTTCTTACTCTTTCTATCCATCGTGGGTCTGATGCATTATTCCCATAGCGAATATAAGCAGCAGCCATTGCTTTATCGTGAGGTCCCCCACCTCTGTATCCCAAACCATAATGATATGTAAATGCTTCTGCCTGAACAGCGTATCCTCTTGCTTCTTCCTCCACAAGCCCATTAACATCTCGTGAGGGACGCTCTCTTGAAATTTTCACTCGTTCTGCCACTGGAAGATTTATCAAGGCCTTTTGTCTCTCAAGCTCATTTCTAACGTGCTCAGCTTCGTGAGCTAGGACGAAAGCAAGGCTACTTGAATTACTGTCGTTGAGAATCAACTCTTGATTGATGGATATCACCATATGAAACTTACCGTCCCGCTCGATGCCATACACACCAGCAGCCGACTTATCCTGACCGGAGGGAGGAATCGGTGATACGCCTATACTTACAGTTCCTTCTGAGACCAACTGTTTTAAAAATGCTGCACTTTTTTCTTTTAACCACAGGTTTTCTGATTGCAGCATCAAGTTAAAAGTCATGTTTACTCTGCGATTTGCTTCGGCGTATGTCGTCTCGTCCACAGGAAGTTTTTTCTCATCATGACTGTAGCCCTTCAACCATAAGCTATTTTCTTGTCTGCTTGGCTGAATACCCATTTCCTGAACTCTTCTTTCAATTACCCGCTCGTCTGTATCGGTCTGTAAGTCCTTTGGACGAAGAATTGCTGTTGCCGGCTTCTGCTCCGCAGGCTTAAGAGCCTCATTGCGAGGTGACGTATTTAAGACAATTTTGCCTGCCACATACGCAGTTACAGCGACTTCGGCTATTGCACCAAAAAGGATACGACGCGATAGACTCGCCACGCCCTGTTGCTTCGCAGCATCGAAAGATTCTTGGCGACGAGCTTTTCGAGCCTGCCTGGGTGATAGATTTGGTTGTGAAGGCTGTGAGCCTCCGGAGGGATCTGGCGATAAGTATACTTCAGGTCTGGGCATAGAACCATAATTATACTATAAGCTATGTTTTAACGCAAATTTCACTTTTACTCTAGGCCATACTCCCCTCTCTTAAGGCTAAGACGTGATATAATCATGCCTATGCCTTCACGTTTTGAACAATCCCTACATCGCGTGTACTCCAGAAGAGGAGTAATAGAAAAAACTGCCGAGATAACCACTGCTGGCGGACTTGCTTTGCATGCGATCAACACCAGAAAAAGGACGCCAGAAGCTAAATCACCTGAAAGCTTCGATACCCTACCCATGGCTGAATCTATTCGATATATTACTCAGGAAATAGATCAAAATAGAGAATTAAACACCCTGCGTGACTACGATCCGAAAAAACTCAAAACATTTGCCGGTCATGCGTACAATATCTTCTCTAAAGCAACCGAAAGTAAGCTAAAGCCAAATGAAATCCTCGCTAGAACAGAATTCGATGGCAATAAATCCATCGCCCAATCACACATAGATGAAGCAAAGTCGTTTGGTCAGCCCTATATAGAAAAAGAGGAGAGGCTTGAAGAGATAGGTGGAAATACTTTTCCAAAAGATGGCGACCATAAAAAAATGAGCATCTTAATTAACTATGACTTTATTCTTTTTAAGAAATCTCTACTGCGACAACCAAGAATTCGTGCTCTTTTTCCCAACAAGCAGCATACCGTACTTGGCACTCTCTTATTTGCTCTCACTCACGAAGCTTTCCATCTGGAAACACCAGCGAAAAAACTACCTGTTCCCCTCATTCTTCCTGATGCTGATGGAGAGGCTACCATAGTAAGCACTTCTGGTTTTACCATAAACGGATATCATAAGAATAAAGGCGAGAGCGGGAGTTGGTTTTCTCAAATAGACGAAACATCTGTTTATCTTTTACAAGATTCTTACATCAAAAGCGCGTTAGGCGACTTATACGAACAGTACCCACAAGTCCCCAAGCCAGTCCAGCAACCGGCATCTGATCTGTTTAAAATCCTAGGACTAAACTCTGCCAAAGAAATACTCGCGTTCAGAAGGGGTGAAACCTCAGTTTTGGATCTCGCTCAAAACCTCGTTCCCCTATTGCCAGATCCCTCTCTAAAATACTCGAAACAAATTACTCCATTACTGGGCGCCATTTTATTCCTTATGGATTTTAACAGAGCCCTTAACTCTGAGACTATATTCTCTGCTAACAAGATGGTTTCTGATCTTCAGGTAGCAAAAAAACTAAATCAACCCCATAAATAAAGCAACTCACCCTTGACTGAGCACAGAAGTTCTGATAAACTACTCATACCTAAAGACAGTGAGTTGTAGAAAGACGTAATTCTCACCGAGGGCAAAGATAGATCCCAGATGATAGATCCTAGATTTTAGAAGATCCGATCTACCCACTGAGATCAAATCAGCACTCTTTAGGAGTGCTTTTTACGTTTTAAGGGATCAAAACAACTATGAAAGACGATACTAAAAAAATATCTAAAAATAG
>CALRDJ010000064.1 GCA_943354875.1 Candidatus Levybacteria bacterium GW2011_GWA1_37_16
CAAAAACGTTTTTTCCATAACCGCGAGTGAATCTTTCAAAAAGATAATAGTTTTCGTATTAAGCGCCTCATAAGTATTGAGCTGATTTGCATGTACATAAGTAACTCCTGGAATATTGCGTGCACCTCTTGCTACGGACTCCACGCTTCCTGGTAGCACAATCATTGTCTTTTCTTTAATTTTCAAACCTAAGACTTCTAATACTTTTACCATGACCTTTGTCTTTGGCTCTAATTTTTCCAGTCCTACTACTACTTTAATCTCTCCGTCTTTCAGCTTTCCTGATAATACTGAAAAAAGAGCTACTTTTCTCATTTTCTGTGGCATCTTCAAAGAATAATCTCTCGGTTTTGGTCCAAAGGCAATTCCTCCCTTTACAAATATTGGAGCACGTATTCCACCATGACGAGCACGACCAGTACCCTTTTGCTTATAAATCTTTCTCGTAGATCCTTCTACCTCACCTCTGGTCTTTGTAGAAGCGGTTCCTGAGCGCTGATTCGCCAGATATACACGAACTGCTTGAGCGATAAGCTTTTTATTAATTGGATTACCAAAAATCTTCTCTGATAAAGCTAGCGATTCTACCACTTTTCCTTTTACGTCAAGCACATCAATAGATAAACTATTCTTTTTAGGAGCAGTCTTAACTACTGATTTGGCTTCAACTTTCAACTTTTCACTTTTAACTTTTAACTTTGTATCTGGCATTATTTAGCTTCTCCTTCTTTGACATCGCCTACAGTCGACGGACTACTGTCTACAGATATCTCTTCACCTGGTTCTTCTGCCTTTTGCTCTACCTCTTCTGCTTTTTCTACTTCAATTTCTGCATCCCCTGTCCCCTTTGTCTCTTTCGCCTCTTCTACGACCTCTGATTGCACTTCTTCTTCAATTGATACCTCTGCTTCAGCTACTACCTGCTCTGGTGCTTCTTCTGCAACTATCTCGACAGCTACTTTATACAGAGGCACAAATTTCTTTGCTTCGCCAGATTTTTTTATAGTTAAAATCGTATTTACTGAACCTGGTACGAGGCCCTTAATCAGTATTTGCTCACCATCTACGGAAATCACTAAGAGGTTTTGTATGGTTACTGTGTCTACGCCCATGTGTCCTGCCATTCTCTTGCCCTTGTAGACGCGTCCTGGAGTCGTAGTTTGACCGATAGATCCTGGTGCGCGTTCACGATCTGATTGTCCGTGAGTTCTCGGTCCACCTTTAAAGTGATATCTCTTTACTCCTCCAGCATATCCTTTTCCCTTTGAGATACCCATGACGTCGATAAGATCGCCTGGTTTTAAGACATCTGATACGCTGATTATGTCTCCAACCTTAGGCATGGTGTCTTCTGAAATATCATCACCTGTTACAGAAATTTCACGCAAAAAAAGAGGAGCTGTTTTTTTCTCTGCTCCCGTATTTGTTCTATTTTTTATTTTCTTAGTACCAAAACCGATTTGAAGCGCGAAATAACCATGCTTATCTTTCGTTTTTACCGCCACGACAGGACTAGCCGGAACAAACACGGACGTAACCGGAATACGAGTTCCGTCTTCTAGGAATTTTTGTGACTGTGATATTTTTTTACCAATTACTGCTCCTACCATAGCTTCTCCTTAAGATGCTTCAAACAAAAAAAAGGTAGCCTCTCTTGGGCTACCACATTATTATGTAGTTACTAATTTAACCCTGAAACTAGGCTCTATTTACCTCCATATTTGAATCAATTATACTATAAACAGGCATCAAACGCAAAACTCTCTTTTCTTACCTCGGATTACATTCTTATTTCTACATCAATACCCGCAGGTAAATCTAAATTTCTGAGACTATCTATCGTACGTTCTGTAGGGGACATTATATCGATTAGGCGCTTGTGAACTCTAATTTCGAAGTGGTCTCGGGCGTTTTTATCGACAAATGGTGATTTATTCACCACGTACATGCTTCTTTGTGTAGGCAGAGGAATTGGACCAACGACCTTAGCACCCGTTCTAATGACGGTATCTAAGATCTGCTGACAACACGAGTCTATTACTCTTGCGTCATAACTTTTTAAACGTACACGAATTCTACCCTTTGGCATTTTTGTAATTCAAAGAACTAATCAAGTAAAGTTTAGGCAATAACTTTACTGATAACTCCTGCTCCTACGGTGCGACCACCTTCACGAATTGCGAATCGAAGGCCTTCTTCCAAGGCTACTGGCACGATCAATTTAATAACCATTTTAATATTGTCTCCAGGCATAACCATTTCGACACCTTTTTCGAGCGTTGCTTCTCCAGTTACGTCAGTGGTTCTGATATAGAATTGTGGTCGATATCCAGTAAAGAATGGGGTATGACGTCCGCCTTCTTCTTTCGTTAGGATATATACTTCAGCTTCAAATTCTGTGTGAGGAGTGATAGTTCCAGGCTTAGCGATAACTTGTCCACGCTCTACGTCTGCTTTTTCTACTCCGCGGAGTAAAAGTCCGACATTGTCTCCTGCCTGACCGTCTTCGAGCTGCTTTCGGAACATTTCTACTCCAGTTACGACGGTAGATACAGTTTTCTTAATACCGACGATTTCGACAGTTTCGTTAATCTTTACTACTCCACGCTGTATACGTCCAGTTACGACAGTTCCACGGCCTTTTATAGAGAAAACGTCTTCTACCGGCATAAGGAATGGCTTGTCTGTTTCACGTTCTGGTGTAGGGATGTAAGTATCTACGGCTTCCATAAGAGCAGTTATCTGTTTTTCGGCCTCTGGGTCTCCCTCAAGTGCCTTTAATGCTGAACCACGAACGACTGGGATATCGTTTCCTGGATATTGGTATTTCGTGAGAAGCTCTCGGATTTCCATTTCGACGAGGTCAAGAAGTTCTGCATCGTCAACCATGTCACATTTGTTCATGAATACTACTATAGAAGGTACTCCTACCTGACGTGCCAAAAGAATATGCTCTCTGGTTTGTGGCATAGGACCGTCTGGAGCTGAAACTACGAGAATAGCTCCATCCATCTGGGCTGCACCAGTGATCATGTTCTTGATGTAATCTGCATGTCCTGGAGCATCGATATGAGCATAATGTCTGTTAGGGGTTTCGTACTCGATGTGGGAGATATTAATAGTAACTCCACGTGCTTTTTCTTCTGGAGCATTATCAATATCTTCATATTTCATGGCTTTTGCTCCGCCTGTTTTTGAAAGCACGGTAGCAATAGCTGCTGTAGTAGTCGTCTTACCATGGTCTACGTGACCGATAGTTCCGATGTTGACGTGTGGTTTATTTCTGTTAAATTTATTGTCTGCCATAGTTTTGTCGGAGTCTCTCCGAAAAAAATAAAAACCTTTTAGAGGTCTGAGACTTAATATACACGATTTTAGAATAACCGTCAAGACCCTATTTTATTTTTTCTCTGAGAATATTGATAAATACGTTTTTATATATTATACTTCCGCCATGCCAAATACAAACACAGAGCGATATAGAGGAATTCAAGGAGTTGACATAACCACCGGAATGAATATATTTCAGCCGGAAAATTCGTTCCGTCTTGCCCATGAACTAAATAAAGCAGGTCACGATGTAAAAATAGAGGTGTATCCGACACTCGACCGTCGAGTTATATCGCACATTCGAACCATTGGAAAAAAGCTTGGCATCGGTCTTCCGATCCCTCCTGGTGTTACCGAACCGGATATACGCAAATGGCAGGAGAAATATCCGAATTCTGAAGTTACTAGAGTCCACCTTCCATTCAGCTTTAACAATGCAGAGCTCTGGTGGCTCGTAATGGATCCAAAAACTGAACCTATCGCGCGATTTCATCATCTTGCATGGATCGCATTTATCGGTGGAGCACAGAATATGAAGGGAGTAGAAATGGCTGAAAAACTTGCCGATCAAAACACCGGGCTAACTGTACATACAAATGTAATCGAGGGACTTGCGAAAACGGGAAAGCTGGAGGCGGTAAAGCGGAGAGTAGCATTTGTTCTGGCAGAAAACGGTATGCCATACAGATCACCCGTTTTAAAAAATAAAGATGCCATCTCTGACCCTGCTACCATTATGAGAGAAATTGTACGGAGATATGATGTAGATGGAATATTACTCGGAGCTGACCACTTAGTTGCCCAGGGTCTTATGCCGCACGAATCTCTTTTTAATCCGACCGTCGTATCAGGAATACGAGCGATGCATCTGGCTGAACCCAAGCATGACGCTATGAAAGCAGGACGTTCTAGTTATGAACAGTTCCTACGCGCTGCTGGGGACACAGAATTTCATGCACCAGTACGAGCTACGCTCGACTTCAAACCCACTGGGGAACCATTCCAAGATCAAGTAAAAACTATCGGAAGAACTATCGATTGGATCATGAGGACGCAAGGTCGTTAGAAGGAATTATACCAGACGAACTATTAAAAATACGAATATGCCCAGAGACTAGTGGCAGTAATTCCCTTCGTTTTTAACACTTCCTTTTTTTTCGCTACAGACTCTGTGTCTTCAAGCCATACTTCGTGATGATCATTCGCTGAATCAGTATAGGTAATTTTCATCTCTGCAGATTCTGCATCACGAACCACTACGCAATCTTTATAATTACAACTACTTAAGAATTTATTCTTTGCCTGATTGAGGGTTACCGCCTGCGCTGCTTGTGAGGAAGAGCTTTTACTATCGATTATCCAGTCATATCCATACATACCAAATACTATCGTAATTTTCTCTTTCGGATAAAACTTCAAAAATGCATCCATCATAGTACTGAGATCGTATCCAAACCGATCTTTTCCAGAAAGCGGAAAATTGGGTCCTGGATTTCCCCTAACCTTATGAAAGTCATAGGTCATAACATATACTCCATCTGTATTTTTCGCAAGCGTTGCTACATCGTATGGCCTAAT
>CALRDJ010000065.1 GCA_943354875.1 Candidatus Levybacteria bacterium GW2011_GWA1_37_16
TAGTGGTATTCACTGGATTATCCGGTAGTGGCAAATCCTCACTCGCATTTGACACCATCTATGCCGAAGGACAGAGACGTTATGTAGAAAGTCTCTCTTCATACGCCAGACAATTCCTGGGTGTGATGAAAAAACCCGATGTAGATCTCATCGAAGGCTTATCACCAGCTATTTCCATAGATCAAAAAGGCGCATCACATAACCCACGCTCTACCGTAGGTACAGTAACTGAAATCTATGATTACACCCGTCTCCTTTTTGCTCGCGTCGGGCACCCTCACTGTCCGAATTGTGGACGTGAAATTTCCAGCATGTCGAAAGAGCAGATAACCCAAGCTATTTTCGATTTGGCCCAAAAACACGGAGCAAAAACTGGTCTTCGGATGCTTATCTTAGCTCCGATCGTAAAAGATCGAAAGGGTGAATACACTGAGCTTTTCGTAGATCTTCGAAAACAAGGATATAAAAAAGTACGTATCGATGGAAGCATATTTAATCTATCAGATGATTTCGTACTGATTAAAACGAACAAGCATACGATAGAGCTGGTTATCGATGCGGTAGTTTTGAATAAGACAACGGATCGCCTTCGAATCTCAAATGACGTAGAACAAGCAATTCGATTTGGGAGTGGAGAGCTGATTGTCGCACGAATCCACGATAAAGGATTTGAAATACCAGAGAAACCGATAGATATGGAAGACGACTTATTTTCTGAAAAATTCGCCTGTCCATTCTGTAATATATCAGTTCCTGAAATAGAACCTCGAATTTTTTCTTTCAATACACCTCATGGCGCATGTCCTCTCTGTGATGGACTCGGCACCATACTAACTGTCGATAAGGATCTCGTCTTAAACGATAATCTCTCGATATCTGAGGGAGGTATTCTTCCCTTTGCAAACATGTTCTCTCATGAAACATGGTTTTCCAGAACTCTTAAAACATTTTGTGACGAAAACAATATCGATATTCATCAAAGACTTCAAAATATGTCTACGATAAAGAAAAATTTACTTTTGCACGGCACCGGAGATAAAGAATACTCGGTAAAGGGAGAAAATAGACAGGGGAGAGATACTATTATTCACGAACCATTTAGAGGAGTTTTGACGGAGCTGAAAAGACGTCACCAAGATAGTGATTCTATGTCAATCAGAGGACAAGTAGAAAAATTTATGCGGTTTGAGGAGTGCCCAGACTGTCACGGATCACGACTAAAAAAAGAAGCCCACCTAATCACGATAGATAAAAAATCTATCGTCGATGTTTCGAATATGTCTATTTCTGAAGCACTATCGTTCGTGGAGACACTATCAAAGATCATGTCGGATAGAGAAATGCTGATAGGACGAATGATTCTAAAAGAGATTACTGCACGGCTTCAGTTCTTAAAGGATGTAGGACTGGAATACCTATCTCTTTCTCGCGGTGCACAAACTTTATCCGGAGGAGAGGCGCAACGCATTCGCCTAGCGTCGCAAATAGGAAGCGGTCTCACAGGAGTTTTGTACGTACTTGATGAACCATCTATCGGACTTCACCAAAGAGATAACGTGAAACTTATCGAAACGCTAAAAAAACTGAGAGACCTCGGTAACACCGCTATCGTGGTCGAACATGATGAAGAAACAATGCATGCCTCAGATTTCATCGTGGATTTCGGTCCCGCAGCAGGTGAGCACGGAGGCAACATCATATCCAAGGGAACAGTGGAAGAAATAAAAAAAGATCCAAATTCTATAACTGGGGCATATCTTTCAGGACGAAAAAAAATAAAAAGTATCCGTCGAAAAGATGAAAAAAAAGCTATCCACGAACTTAAAATAATTGGAGCGACCGAACATAACTTAAAAAATGTAACCGTATCCTTTCCTTTGGGAAAATTAGTCGTGGTGACTGGCGTATCAGGAAGTGGAAAATCTACGCTCGTAAACGATATTTTATATCACGCACTCATGCAAAAACAAAACGCGTATCACCGCGAAAAGCCAGGTGCATTTAAAGAAATTGATGGACACGAACATGTCCGTCATGTATTCCTCATAGACCAATCACCAATCGGCAGAACACCTCGAAGTAATCCAGCTACATACACTGGGTGCTTTACCTATATGCGAGACTTATTTGCGAAAACAAAAGAAGCGAAAATTAGAGGATATGGACCAGGACGATTTTCTTTCAACGTAAAGGGTGGACGATGTGAGTCATGCGAGGGAGAAGGACAAATAAAAATTGAGATGCAATTTTTACCTGACGTGTATATCATGTGCGAAGCATGCAACGGCGCCCAGTATAATCCTGAAGCTCTCCAAATACAATTTAACGGAAAAACAATTGCCGAAGTGCTTGCTATGAGCGCAGCACAGGCCGCTGAGTTCTTTTCCTTCGTTCCTGGGCTATCACATAAGCTCCAAACACTGTGTGATGTAGGACTTTCATACGTTAAGCTCGGACAACCAGCACCGACTTTATCCGGAGGAGAAGCGCAGCGAGTAAAACTAGCAGCAGAACTCTCGAAAAGAGGAAAAGATGCGGTATACATACTCGATGAACCCACCACGGGACTTCACTTTGCTGATTTAGAAAAATTACTGCAAGTACTCCGTAAGCTAGTCGATCAGGGTAATACCGTAATCGTTATAGAGCATAATCTCGATGTCATAAAAAATGCCGATCACATTATCGACCTCGGTCCTGAGGGGGGAGACAAAGGAGGACAGCTTCTGGCTATCGGTACTCCTGAAGAAGTCGCAGCAAACTCTCGGTCTTACACAGGACAGTTTTTGAAAAAAGTGCTGTAAACACTTGAAAGTTATAAGATTAAAGTATGATAAAGAAATTTCTACTTTTACTACTTCTTCTTCCACTACTTCTTCCTACCTCTGCTATCGCTTCTTCTAATTTTTCCGTATCAAGCGATACCACGTATACAGTTCTTGACACAGGACTGACACATGTTGTATTTTCTCTCATCTTATCCAACACGAGCAGTGCGTATTATGCAGAGTCATATAAATTACATCTCGGTTTTGACCACATGACTAATATTCAAGTTACTGACAGCGGAGGCGCTATCAAACCCGTTATAACCAAATCCGAAAAAGGATACATCCTCGACATCCCATTTCATAAAAAGGCCGTCGGTGTGGGTAAAACTCAACCTTTTACTCTCTCATTTGATACCACAGATGTCGCGGAAAACTCAGGCAAGATTTGGGAGATAAATATCCCTGGTATTCCTGAAGACAATAATTTTTCAAATTTTAATGTCCATGTTAAAGTACCACCGAGCTTTGGAAAACCATCATATATAAAACCACTCTATGACAGAGATTCGTTCACCGATCTGACTTTTACCAAAGACGAACTACAAAAAACCGGAATTTCTATGGCCTTTGGCGAAAAGCAAATTTATAATTTCTCACTGACATATCACATAAAAAATAACAACCTATTTCCTGCGCCATCAGAAATTACCATACCCTCATCTACTAATTATCAAGATGTTTTCATCTCAGCAATTGATCCACAACCGAAATCGATACGGATAGATGATGACGGGAACTGGATAGCAGAATATCGTCTACTACCTGGAGAAAATAAGGAGATTATCGCCAAAGGTACTGCAGAACTTTTCCTATATCCTAAAAAGGAGCCTCATTCTGAAAAGGAACTTGCTAAATATCTCGTCGAACAACCTCATTGGGAGATCTCTGCTGCGCAGATAAAACAAAAGACGAAAGAGCTAAAAACTCCCTCTGCAATCTACCAATATGTAGTAAAAACGTTATCGTATGACTTAACACGAGTTACTGATAACAAGCTCAGACTAGGAGCACTTGGCTCACTCCAAAACCCATCCTCTGCTGTTTGCCTGGAATTTACTGATTTATTTATAGCACTAGCCAGAGCAAATGGTATACCTGCTCGCGCAGTAGAAGGATATGCAAATACGAAAAACTCGAAAGAAAGACCACTTTCTTTAGTGCGTGATATTTTACATGCATGGCCTGAATATTATGATCGAGAACTCCAAACATGGATTATGGTCGATCCCACGTGGGGAAATACGACAGGAGGAGTGGATTATTTTTCTATACTGGATTTCAATCACTTTGCATTTATAAAAAGGGGCATAAATAGTCAGCTTCCTATTCCTGCAGGAGCATATAAAATTGCAGGGTTTGAAAATAAAAAAGATGTAATCATACAAGCAGTAACCGTTTCCCCACAGAAAATAGAAAAGACTGATATGCAAATTCAAATGAAAAAAACCTATACTGCTGGATTACCTATAGAGGGAAGTGTGTATGTTAAAAATCTTGGAAATACACAGACTATTCCTGAAAAAGCAGAAGTAACCACCACCGTTCTTAATCCTAAAAAGCAACAGATCAGTATTCCTGCATTACCTCCATCGGGAAGTATCCACATACCATTGCGGTTTGAGTCCCTAGGCTTTTTGACAAATATCACTGATACTATTACAATACAGACTCCCGGAAAAAAGACTTCTGCCACCATTCTCGTTTCTCCTTTTTTCCTATTCCGTATATTTTAATATTATGAGCTATACTATCTCATCCTATCGTACAATTTCAGAGAAACCTGGGGTGTATATATTTCGTGATAAAAATAAAGACGTTTTGTATGTAGGCAAGGCTAAGAATTTAAAAAAAAGAGTCGGAAGTTACTTCGTGAATCGAGGAGATCTTATGGAGAAAACCAGGCTTATGGTTTCTC
>CALRDJ010000066.1 GCA_943354875.1 Candidatus Levybacteria bacterium GW2011_GWA1_37_16
GATTTTCTATATACTGTCTTTATATGGACAGTAATAATATCACTCATAAGTCAGATATGTTAGCAAACTCGATCCATGAAATGTTTCCAGAACAAAGCCACGAGGACAATACTGTATTAAGAGCGAGAGGAATTTTAGGCGACAAGTACACAACAGAAGAAGTAAAATCCATGCTCGCTTCTTACGAGTATCTCATCAATGTCTGGTTGGAAGAGTATGAGAGGAAGATTTTTGACAAAAAAACTTTGAAAGAGTTGTTACGAAATTTGTAATAATATGCAACCTGATTCTGCCACACCTAAAAACGCCATCTTATATCTTCGGGTCTCAAGCGAGGAACAAGTTGAAAATTTTTCTTTAGGAACTCAGGAGGAAATTTGCAGAAAAGAAGCAACTCGCCGTGGTTATGAAATCGTTGAGACTTTTCGGGAAGAGGGCCGATCAGCTAAAAATATCAGTGGTAGGCCAGAACTATTAAAACTATTGGAGTTTTGCAGACGAAATCGTAAGATTGTCGATGCTGTATTTATTTACAGGCTCGATAGAATATCACGTCAAACACAGGACTATCTATTTATCCGTAAAAAACTTTTCGATTATGGAATATCTATAATCTCAGCTAATGAGCCTACTGGTAATTCTCCTACCGACACATTACTTGAAACAATCATGGCCAGTTTTGCTCAACACGATAATGATGTCAGATCAGAAAGAACAAAGAATGGTCTAAAAGCAAGATTTTTATCCGGTCTTTGTATAGGTGGCCATGCACCATTGGGATACAAGAGTGAGCATGGATATGCGGTTAGAGACGGTGAATATTTTGACAAAATGAAGAAGGCTTGGGATTTGATGGCAACTGGAACAAAATCTCTAGAAGAAGTAGCACAAATTATGAATGGGTGGGGTATGCGTAAAGTTGTTTCAGGTAAAGAACATAAATTAAGATCGCAGACGCTCAGTAGAATATTCCATATGAAGTTTTATATGGGTATTCTTACCTCTACCAAATATCCCGACGAAGTAAGAGGACAGCACGAGGCCATGATAACAGAGGAACAATATTATAAAGTTCAGACAATTATTAGTGGAAGAAACCATTGCGGAATGACGGTAGGTAAAAGATTAAAAGATCATCCAGACTTTCCTCTAAGAAGGTCTATTAAGTGTGGTAAATGCGGTGGTCACTTATCAGGAGGTTGGACTAAAGGTAGAACTAAAAAATATGCGTACTATATTTGTAAGAATCGTTGTGGAGGATCGTCTATCGCAGTTCAAAAGCTAAGTGATTCGTTAATAGAATTTCTTCAGGAAATTACCCCAACTAAAGAGCAGTTGGAGGTCTTCTTGATGGTTCTTAGAAAGAAATTTACTCAAAACGTTAATGCTATTAAGACTAAAAGGGAACGTGCGGAACAAGAAATCACAGAGTTAAAACGGCTACGAGATGATTTAGTCATGAATCACTTAAAAAAGATATATTCTGATGAGGTATATCAGGATCAAAGTAAAAAGATTGAGACAAGTATTATTGCTTTTGAACAAGTTTTGGGTCAAAACACTTTCCACAAGTATACAATGGACGACGTTGATACATTTATGAAGGATAAGTTTAAAGATGTCGGACAGACATATCTAGATTCTGAGCCTGGACAACAAAGAGTCCTGCTCGGTTCGATATGTCCCTCTGGGCTGGCTTGGCAGTATCCTGGCTTATCGAACCAACAGTTTAGCCCGGAATATCAAGCTATTCGTAATACACAGACTGAACAAAATGCATTGGGGGTGAGCGACGGGATTCGAACCCGCAACCGTCAGTACCACAAACTGATGCTCTACCGTTGAGCTACGCCCACCATGAGGATGTCCACTAGCAAGTATACCATGGAATATATTTAGCTTCAATTGATTAGTTCAGACTAGTAAGACAGGACGGAAATGGTTTTACTTACGCTAAGTGTTTTATACGAAGCACTTATTTTACACTCACCTGATTTTAAGAATGTAGCTTTTACGCGAAAATACGCTACTGGCTGAAGCGTTGCGCAATTATTTTCCGCAGACCAAGAGGCTTCTGGATAACTATAGCTATCTTTATAAGTAATCTTCATATGGTACTCTCCATACCCGCCTACAGAATAGGCAAATGGCTCGTTGCTTCCCGAGTACGCGAGGTCTACACTTTGTGGATTTGTGATGGTAAAGGAACGAGTTGCTTTTTTTCCTTCAAATGTGGCTGTAATACTCGTAACTCCTGCTTTTCGAGGTTCTATTTGTACCGACGTAGGACTATGATTTTTATCGAGATCGAGATAGTCCCCTTCCACTGACCAGTTGGCTTTTACTGCTACTCGTTTTCCATCGGAGTATGTAGCTAGAGCTTCTAAATTCACCGCGTCCCCGATGTGCAAATTGTCTACTCCCACAAAACTTATCTCAAGTAGTACTACCGTAGGTATTTTTTTCGAAGTGGGAGTTGGAGCAGCTTTTGTAGCGGTAGATGCTGTGGCGGATTGCATAGTAGGAACTGGAGTTATAGAGGGTACCACAGAGTGAATTGGTGATGTATCTGATTTGGGTAAAAAAGTACGAAGATATGATTGATTTGCATACGCTAAGAACGCAGAAGAAATAATTACTACAGCGAAAATTGGAATTAAAAAAATAAATCCACGCATGGGAGAATTATATCATGAAGAGGGACCAGGGTTTTTATATGCCGCCTTTTTATAAAGTGCACGTACGACGGTTTTGGGATATCCCTTGTCAGAATGCGATACTATGCCGTGGTGCATAGCTTGCATTCGAGCAATATCAGGAGTAATAGGTCTCATATGAATTTTAGGAATTAACTCAAATCCTAATTCTGTAAATCGTGCATGAGTCCATGTGCTTCTTGCGGCAGCGACAGCATCTCCCCCATTGCTATTGAACGCCTCATAAAATGCATCGTGATTCGTAGAGTTTGGTTCCCAATCTGCCAATACATGTGTAGGTTTATATGGCCTTAATACATCCAGTGCCCATGGTAAAAATGCTTTTGCATGTAATGGAGCATGATGCTGGTTGTCAATTTTTGTCTTCAAATCATAATGCATGACTACATCTTTGGGTTTTATATCGGGATAAAACGGCACATTATCACTCTTCCATACGGATAGGAGTACTGGCATGCGAAAAATGTTTGCTTCTAGGAAGAAGCGTGGGTCTTGTCCAGAGGTTAGTCTGAGAGAGATAGCATATGGTATGCTTTCACCCTTTGCTACCTGTATCAGATATCTTTCTCCGTTTACTCTTGTAAAGTAGTTACCAGCATGATCTGGAGGGAGCTTTTGAGCTAATGGAACAGGTAGTTTCGTCGCATCACCTTCAATGGTTTTTCCCATGATAGGAGTATATGGGCGAAGTGTTGAAGGAAATGTGGCAAATCTTTCTTCGCGTAAGATCCGCTCGGGTACTCCCCGAAGGGCTTCTCCTAAAGACATAGATGCGTATTATAGGATAATATTTGATCATTTGCAAATACCTGCTATACTAAATTTATATAGACATGCTTACGTATATATTGTCAATTAAGTTTACTATTAATTAGCTTCGTTTTTCTAAATTGAGGCTAGAATGAAAGAGAGTACTTACTATTAACTTTACATATAACTTGACAAATATGATAAACTGTGATATAATATACCCATGCTAGAGCCTAAATTTCAGATAACTCCGAAAATGTTCAATACCCTCGGTTCTATAGAGCGACTATACGGTCAGCTCATGGCTGAGAAGCTCATTCCATCATTGGCACTGAAGCTCTCCCAGGAGAACCAAATTCTCGCTACTCACTACTCCACCAGTATCGAGGGAAATCCATTGTC
>CALRDJ010000067.1 GCA_943354875.1 Candidatus Levybacteria bacterium GW2011_GWA1_37_16
AGGATTACTCCTGTCAGGTATTCTCATCGGAACCCTTGGTGCCTTAAATGATATTACTACTACTCAAGCCATAACGATATTCACCTTCGTAAAAGAAAATCCTAAGCAGAAGATGCACGATCTATATCTAAAGGGAATGACTATCGGTCAGGAGCACATAGCTTCGCTTATAAATACGCTTGTTCTCGCATACGCAGGATCATCAATCGCAGTGCTCATATTTTTTAGTCTGAATCCGTTGCATATGCCATGGTGGGTTGTGCTGAATAATGAGACAACGATTGAAGAAATTCTCAAGGCCTTAGTGGGAAGTAGTGTGCTTATTATGGCAGTTCCCATCACCACATTTTTAGCTACCTGGGTTGCACTACGAGGGACAACGATACGTACATTCCTCAAGTCATTCTCCTGACTCCTACTTGCAAGTGATTCGCATTTGTGATATACTGCCATTATGACCTTAAAGACGCATAATCATAAAGATGAATTACGAGATGTGGCTTTGAAAGCGACGCCGGCTCGTATGGCTATCCTGGATTTCCTCGAAAAGGAACACCGTCCTGTCGACGTTCCAGCATTGCTTTCATATTTAACTAAAAGCGATATAGACATAGACCAGGCGACTGTGTACCGGATCCTCGATAAGTTTTATAAAGGAAATATCATAAAGCGCCTCGAGTTTCAGGAGGGGAAATTTAGATATGAAATAACCCATACAGATGATCATCACCATCTCATTTGTGAACAGTGTGGTGCGATAGAGGACATATCTGATTGTGGGATTGAGGTTTTGGAGAAGGAAATTAATAAGAAGAAAAAGTTTCTGGTGAAGAGGCACTCACTGGAGTTTTTTGGAGTTTGTGCAGTATGTCAACGTTAGAAAACATATTACTCTATACATTTATAGGAAGCATAGGAGCCTTAATTGGCGGAGTGATTCTTATTTCTCATAAAAAAACTGCATTAAAAATTTCTCACTTTTTGGCCTCTTTTGCTGCGGGAACACTGCTCGGTACTGCTTTTTTTGATCTTCTTCCTGAAGCGGCGCACGAGGCAGAGGGGAGCGGTATTAATATTTTCGCATGGGCGCTTATAGGACTCATTTTCTTCTTTTTAGTAGAGCGCTTTATTCATTGGTTTCACCATCATGAGGACTTTCATGAGCATGAAAAAGAAGTGAAATCGACTGTTCCACTTATTATAATTTCCGATACTATGCACAATTTTATCGACGGGGTAGTTATCGCAGCTACTTTTATGGCGAGTGCGCCATTGGGGATTATCACAACGTTGGCAGTATTTGCTCATGAGCTACCACAGGAAATTGGTGACTTCGGTCTCTTATTGCATAAAGGTATGTCTCGAAAGAAAGTAATTTTAGTAAATATTGTTAGTGCGTGCGCTGCGTTTATGGGTGCTTTGCTTACATATGCAATTGGTAATGTATTGGAATCTTATATTCCTATTTTTCTGGCTGTCACTGCAGGATTTTTCATATATATCGCGTGTTCAGATCTGATTCCGGAAATACATTATGAAAAGAATAAGAGAGCGGCTCTTATAAAAAGTATGTTATTAATTCTCGGAGTTGTAGTTATTTGGATAGTTGTTTCAGTCCTTGAGCACAACTAGACGTTCATTCGGAGGATTTACTGAGAGGCTGTAGACATGGTGGTAAAAAGCTTATCATGATATTCCCAGAACTTTCCCTGGTCACTTGCGCATAATGATGCTTCTGCTGTCATTGCTGCATGGGAATGGATAGAGGTGAGTGGGAACTGTTTATAGACTATATTCATCTTTCCTGTGTCCACATATTTTTGCATAATAGTTCCAAGCGACTGAGTGAAGAATCTGCTACAGAATGGACATTCGAAGTCAGAAAATTCGATCATAGTAACCTTTGCATCCTTATTTCCCTTCATGGGTGCATTTCCAATCTCCACATCTTGTTTAATATCTCCCACTTCACCATTTGCTGGATCGTCATCTCCGAGGTATTTAGCTGCGCCAGTGGGACTGGAAAGATCGCCACCTGCAAGTAGTAAGTCTATGGCATCGGTGAATACCTGAATAGGCTGTGCGCCGACGATAAGATGGCCATTTATAAAGAATGCTGGCGTGCCGTTTACTCCCAGCTTAACTCCTTGGGCTGTATCGTCCTGAACTGCTTTTTTATATTTTCCATCGGTGAGGCATTGACTAAATTTATTCGTATCCATACTAAGCGCTTTGGCGTATTTGACGAGATTATCTTTCGTTAGAGGATGCTCTGCCTGCACTGGAGCAACGGGAACTGCAGCTTGCTGGACTTTGTCTTGGAAGTACTGTACTCGATTTATGAGATAACCGAGTGCAAATGCTGCGACGACGAGAAGTACTACCAGAATTGGAATAATAGGGATGTTTGGTGCCAAGCTTTTGTGATTTGGTCTTGATTCTGTTTTTGTCGAAGAGGTTTTGGTTACTGTAGATTTTTGCACTGCCATAAAAGTTATTGTAGAAGACTTTATGGGTCGTGTCAACCCTTCGGCTTCGCTCAGGACGAGCCCTTCGTCCCGCGAAGCGGGATCAGGGCAAGGCGTTTAAATTTGTTATAATCGAAGAATGGAAACAGTAAGTAGAAAAGAACTGATCGCCCAGCAGTACGAGGAAAAAAAGAGAAATCAACATAAAGAGGAGAGAAGAAAAAAACTCACGAAGTGGATCATCATAGGGATCACTGTAGTTTTACTCATCGTAGGTTTTGGGTGGGTTATAAAAGAGTCGAACAAGCCACTTCCTGGTATCGAGGTAAGTGATCAAGGTCGTGGACATATTCCACAAAAAGAATGGGAAAATTTTTTTTATAATTCTAATCCGCCTACATCAGGACAGCATGACGCTGTATGGACAAAAGCTGGAATTTATGAAGACGTCCAGGCAGATGGTCACTTGGTTCACTCGCTCGAGCATGGGTACGTCATACTTTCGTACAATTGCACGAAAGTAAGCGAAAAAGGCAAAGCGCAAAGCGCGAAAGATTGTGACACATTAAAAAAACAGCTTGCAGAGATTGCAAACATAAAATTGTGGAAAATTATCGTGGTGCCGAGGCCACAGCTCGACGTGCCACTCGCTGTTACCGCGTGGAACCAAATAGAAAAATTTGAAAAAATAGATTCAACTGGTTTAAAAGATTTAGATAAAGAAAAAATTCAAGCATTCATACAAGCGTTTCAAAACCACGGACCTGAAGTAACCGCGGAATAGGGAAAAGTCCTCTGTGCTATAATTCACCATTATCATTATGGATTCTTCTGAAAAACAAATTACCAAGCTCGCTAACTACCTCATCACTGCATTTGTACAAACAGAAAAACACCAAGATACAGGAAAGATAACGGTTAATACCTTAGTTTCTAAGGTCGCTGCATGGTATGAGAAGCTCCGGAATGCGATGGACTATCGAGAGGAAGAGGTTATCCTGCGTGCATCAGTAGAAAGAATATTAAAACGAAGGCTCTTGCTGGGGGGAGATGGGCAAAAGGTTGCCGAGCCCCTGGTGAGAGAGCTTGTCTGGGCGCATTACTTTACTGAGACTAATATCTCAGAAGCCAAGATCATAGAAGTTGGACAGAATATAGATGTACACTTGGCGCTTCGTAAACTTCTTATAGAAGATGGTCAGCTCTCAGAAAAGATTGTGACTGAGTGGATGTTTCATTTGCTTTCTGCATCGCTGGAGCAGTTACTTATTACGAATAAAAAGAAGGCGATTATAGCCAACTTTATGTTTCATGTCGTAAAGGAAAATGTAGACATCATAGATGATTCAGAGCAAACA
>CALRDJ010000068.1 GCA_943354875.1 Candidatus Levybacteria bacterium GW2011_GWA1_37_16
TTGTGCATACGCAGGGGGTGCAACAATTAGAGAAGTTAATATTATTGACTGAAGAATAATTGCTTTTTTCATACACTACCTCCTTTCCTTAAAAGTGGGCAGCAATGATTTGACTTACTTTGACATAGTTTATACCAGAGATGAAGCTGGTTGTCAATCTAAATACTGCAGTCTATTTGCAACATGGAACTATAGGTTTATCTTATTCAAGTTTTTTGGTATAATCCGACCTATGACTAAAGAACTTGGAGGACATGGTGATACAGATATTGCAAGAAAACAAGCTTTAAAAGTCTTGGGTGTGCAGATAGATCCTTTTCAGGAAGGTGCTACTGGTGAAAAAATTCGAGCAATTGGATTAAGTAATTTGTTTGTTCAAATGGCTGATCCATCATTAGAGTTTATTAAAAATACAAGCGCTCAACTACAAGCAATCCCAGAAGATCAATTAAAGGAACTTGGATACAGTATATATACAGCGAGTAATTGTCCTGATGAATTCTTTGATAAAAATGGAATAAAAAGAGATAACTCTGAAAAATTATCTACTGGAATAGAAAACACTGGTCAATTTATAGACGATATCCAAAATCTCAATAGATACTCAGAAGAAACAACAGATCTTGCACAAGTAGTGTTTGACAAAATTCAAGTTAACAACGGTGAAAGACAGATAGTACTGTCATCCTCTGAGGTACACCAAGAGCCAGATTTAAAAAGAAAATATAGCATGGCTTTAAAGCTACGAACTCAAATTCTAGAATATGTCAAAAAATGGCCATTTACCTTCTTAAGAGGACATAGTGATGAATCCCTACCAACAACATGGCAGACTCTATCGGAACCTAGTCGGCTCTCTGTTAGACTCAATATGCACGGATCATCATTATTAGGCGGACCTCAACTTCTGTCAGCAGTTGATACCGTTCAAGGTGCTCTCCGTCGACTCCCTTTCGAGAAAAAACTAGAAGAACTACCACAAAAGGATCAAGAACGATTTGATGAACTTCGTTTGCAGTTCGGAGCAAAAGGGGCAAATTTAATTCTTCTTTCAGAGTTAGTAGGCACTATCAATGAATTACAAAGAAACAAATTTTGTGACCTAGAGATCGCTGTACCAGACTTTAAAGTTGTTCCAGTTGATATATACCACTCATGGAAAGCAGGAAAACCTATTGATGATGAATTACGAACTTATTATGAATGGGCAAAGGAATTAAAAGAAGAACCTGACTGGCGTGAATCTGATACTGAACTACAAAGCAGTGATTATATAGTTAGAAGTAGTGCTGTATTTTCAGAAGATGGAGCAACAGTAACTGGTGCAGGTATCTATGATTCAGTAAGAGTATCAAGTCGTAAAGATTTTGAAGGATTTATAGACGCAGTCATGCAAGTTTATGAATCAACTGATAGCCCAAGAGCAATGTCTTACAGAAAACAGAATGGAATTGAAGGTGAGGACATGGGACTAGTGATTCAGCGATATGTTTCTCCTAGAAGTATGGGCATGTTTCATAGAGATCAAGGTGGTTACGCGAACTCAAGAATGGCTGGAGTACCTGGCCTTATGGAAGTTATTACTCAATCAAGTAGAAATTTTATTAATAGAAAAGAACTCGATTTTTTTCTTGCATTAAAAGCAGCTACAAACAACCGAGCATTTCGGGGAGTTCACCACTTTCTTCCAGATCAGTATAAGGTGCAACCTAGCCTACCAATAGAAATTGCACAAGTTGCTAGCATAATTGAGCGAATATGGGCAAAGGATATTCAATTAGAATTTGTTGTTGCTGATTATGGAATAATTAATCTTGTTCAAGTAAGAGAGTTACCTGAAACCACCCAAGGAATCGAAGTAGTATTTCCTGATGAAACCCCTGTCCATACTGGTGCGTCAATTGGAGTTGGCGATATGGATGTTCCAGTTCTAGAAGAAGGATATGACAATAGTAAGAAGACTGGAGTAATCGTACTTAGAGGAAATTATGGATGGTCAATGAAAAACAACGATCACTATCTACCCAAAGAAGGAGCTGTAGTCATTTTTGGTAGTGATGGAGAAAATGGACACATTCAAACTCTCTGTGCTGAGAAAGGGTTACTGTGTGTTTTTCCTGATATAAATGATCATGGTCTTGATGCTACAACAGGTTCTCGATTTCGTGATCTATCAGACTTAAAAAGAATGCGCATTCTATCTAACGGGTTTGAGGCGAGAGTTTATAAGGGTCAAGAGCTAGCAAATACTGACGAACAAGTTATTTACGATAGAGATTTAAATAATTAACCTAAATACAGTTTTAATTTTCTTCACATACTTATTGATCTAAAAATCTCTTCCACTTCCTCTATCAGATTTCTTAACAACGTATATAGGGGTTGCACCCCTTTTTTGACAAGGGTCAAGATGAACGCTTTTTACAAAGCGCCCTTGCAAAATTCACCCCGCTTAGCTTGCAGCATGTATTGGTAGCAGGCAGGCTGCTACCTAAAAATAAATTCTTTTAGGAGCAAAGAGGGGGTGAGAATAATGCAATTATTGACAAAAGAAATAATAACAAAGCTACCAGCTCTATATACACAAGAAAACGAAAATGATCCAAAGGTAATAGTCAAATTCTTTACTGTTTGGTCAAATTGGACATGGTACGGCATAGAGTTTGACGGTGATGATCTATTCTTTGGATATGTCATAGGACACGAGTCAGAGCTTGGATATTTCAGGCTTTCAGAGCTTCAAAGTCTCAAGGGTCCAATGGGTTTGGCTATTGAACGGGATATGTATTTTAGAGCGTGTAAGCTTTCAGAAATTAAAAAGCTACACGAACCAGGAGTTTAGTTTTTACCGCTTGTCCCGACTTTCGTCGGGATAAGTAGCAAGCACTTAAACCTAGAAAGGAGGTGAAATAATTATGATAGATCCAAGATTAACAAATGAGTTTGAAAACGAAATTCTTGAACTTATCGACAAACAAGATGAATACACGAGGAGCGACTTACAGGGAATAGTTACAGTACTTGTTAATAAGATAATGAATAGTGGTTACAAAATAATTAACAATCAAAAAAGTACAGAGTAAAATATATTCACGTATTTTAACTAATTTTTTTCCAAATACTCTGAGAGTTTTTACTAAATCGAATGGTGTCTTGTGTCGTCACGAATAAGGAGATATTTTCAAAAGTTTTTTCTAACTTTGCTTTTCCGTAATGAGAAACAAATGCTCTTCTTCGTTCATTTGTCATAACAAAAAATATTGAAGGCAAAGGACTATTGTTTGTATTTGCTTGCCAGGTTCCATCTTCAAAGTAAGTGAGATATTTTCTGACAGAATATCTTATTACCCCAGTTTTATCTCTGTATTCGTCAAATAGCTCAAGAAAATATCTTTTGGTTACTCCATTTGTTTCAACTGCAATATATGCATCCAGATCTTTTGGTAAATAATCAAAATTTTCTAAATCTTGAGGAGTACAAAAAGCCATTTTTGAATTCTTGTCTTTTTGAGATAAAAAGAACAAATAGATATCAACTAAAAATAAACAATGTTCTTTAAAAATTTTTGTTAAGTTTTTTTCTTTGTATATTCTATTTAAGAAATCTTTACTCGCATTCTCTTTAAGAATATGTCTGGACATCGAAGCAAGACAATAGATATATGGTTTTGT
>CALRDJ010000069.1 GCA_943354875.1 Candidatus Levybacteria bacterium GW2011_GWA1_37_16
AGTTAGCAAATAACACACTTATTGGTCTTTCTAATTTTGACCACTTAACGGGCGACACGGTGGAGACACTAGATACAGTAACTATTTATCCTGCGAAGCACTATATGACGGATCCTAAAACCTATGACCAAGTCTTTGAAGTGATAAAAAGTGATACGGCCAAACGAGTGGCAGAGCTAAAAGCAGAAAATAAACTCATCGAAGCACAGCGAATAGAGCAGCGAGTAACTTTTGATCTTCAAATGCTTCGAGAAGTAGGATATGTAAATGGCATAGAAAACTATACTCGATATTTTGACGGACGAAAACCAGGCGATCCTCCTTACTCACTGATCGATTACATGGAGCAGTGCTCGAAAGACTGGCTATTGATTGTGGATGAATCTCATATGACTGTATCTCAAATTCAAGGAATGTATAACGGAGACAGAGCACGGAAAGAAAACCTTATCAATTATGGATTTCGACTTCCGTCTGCTTTTGACAATAGACCACTTCGATTTGATGAATTCATGCAACGAATCCACCAAACAGTGTTCGTTAGTGCGACACCAAATGATTATGAAATCTCTCTTTCGAAAGAAACAGACGAAGGAGTAGTGGAGCAGCTTATCCGTCCTACTGGACTTATTGATCCACAAATTACAGTAAAGCCAACAGAGGGCCAGATCGAAGATTTGATAAGTGAGATTAATAAACGTGTTGAGAAGAAAGAGCGTGTACTCGTAACTACACTCACTAAGCGTATGGCAGAAGATCTCACTTCATATCTAGAAGAGCGTGACATAAAAGTCACATATCTTCACTCTGATATCGAAACACTGAATAGACAAGATGTCCTCGATGATCTCAGAAACGGTACTTATGATGTAGTAGTTGGCATAAATCTTTTACGTGAAGGGCTTGACCTTCCTGAAGTCTCACTCGTGGTCATCCTCGATGCAGACAAAGAAGGATTTTTAAGAAGTCGTACGTCGCTTATTCAGACCATGGGACGCGCTGCACGCCATGTCGATGCACAAGTCATTATGTATGCCGATAAAATGACAAAGTCTATGGAAGCTGCTATGGCAGAGGTGGAGAGACGTCGTACCGCTCAGACTGCGTACAATAAAAAACACGGTATCACTCCAGAAGGAATTATAAAAGCCATTCGAGCAAAGCTTATCGAGCGTGAGAAAGAGGAAAAACGAGCAAACGATATCGACTTTCTAATCGAACTTTCGAACAAAGATGTGATTTTGCCTGATGAAAAAGAAAAATTAATTAAAAGATTAAGTAAGGAAATGAAGGATGCTGCGAAAGAACTAGATTTTGAAACTGCTACGATCCTTCGTGACCGTATCCGAATACTAAAGAAATAATTGTTATTAGTTATTAGTTATTAGTTATTAGTTATTAGTTATTAGTTATTAGTTAGATGTTAGAGGTTGTTTGTAGACGCTTCAGCGCCTTGTCCTTATCTATAGGATTTATTCTGGTCTTTCTCAGAGCATTTCCCAGAATCTCGATAGTCTCATCATATGTTTTCGTATCCACTGGAAATGGCGTAGCATCTTTCCCACCATGAGCAAAACTATACCGCGCCGGATCTTCGTAGGAGGGTTTGGCACCATATATAACTTCTCCGACAAGAGAGAGAGCGCGGATCGTTTTCGGACCCACTCCTTGGGTAGCGAGCAATTTTTCATAGGATTCTGGCTTTTCATATGCAACTTTTTGTAAGATTCGGTCTAAGTACTTACTCTTACTAAAATCTTCCATCTCTAGAGCATGATGACTAAATTCGGCATTATCGAGCTGAAGTAGTGTCAGCTGCTCATCACCAGTTTTTAATGTCAGCATCCGAGATACTGCACCACTATGCTGCCTGAGGATCTGAATGTCTTTCATGAGCGTCTTATACCCACTCTCGATCAACTCCTGGGAAAGATCGCGGTTTTTTTCACTTTTTTTCGATGCCATATTCAGAACATTTTCATGCACTGAAACAGAAGAAATAGCTTTATGGGGGTCATTTACGAAATCCAGCTTCTGACTATCATCAAACCAATGATATCTTCGCGCTGTCGCATTCTCAGTATTCATGCCTTGTTGAACGACTGCCCATGACCCACTGCGGCTAAAGAAAAAGCTATGATGATAGAGTTGATATCCATCCTGCACGAGTGCACTATCAACCTTTGCTGACATTTTCGAATTGGAAACGAGTTGATCCGCTTGGGCTTTCGGCAAATTTAACCGGTAACCCCACTGCAAAATCTCATCAGGAGTTTTTTTCGAAGTTTTTCCTTTTCCTCCACAAATAAAAATTCCTAAATTCTGCTCGTCGCCACGAATAGCTTCTTTCAATGCTGCAGTTAATATGGTCGTTAGCCCTGAAGCATTCCAGTCAAATGCGAGCACTGTCCCGAGTGACTGAAACCATACTGGATCTGCGATGCGCTGAATAAACTCATCAGGACCATACTCATCGATAAGCACTTCGCTAATCTCTCGACCGAGTTTTACCATACGCTGAAATAACCACGGAGGACACTGACCAGAATCGAGGGTAAATGTAGCGACTCCACGCTTCACCATGGATATAGTATAGCACTTGAAATATTGTCTACGGTCTACTGACTACGGACTACTGCTGTAGACGGTAGACTGTGGTCTGTAGTCTACGTAAATTAAAACCCGCTGATATTTTCTAAGTGCTCCACTACTGGATCACTAGTGCCATCAATTGTCACAGCTATGGCATCTATGCGCATCGCGTCTGGAAGATTTTTATGTGACAACTTGTACACCTGTGCAGTTTTTATAACGGACTTTAGTTTGAAGTACGTTATCGCTTCAAATGGAGTACCAAACTCATCCGATGTGCGTGTCTTAACTTCGACAAAAACTAATATTTTTTTCGTGGGATCGAGAACTATTATATCTATCTCTCCATATCGGATCTTAAAATTCTTTTCGATAATCTTGTAACCATTTTTAACCAAAAAAGAAGTGGCGATTTGCTCACCACGAGAACCTAAAGAATTATTTGATGATGGTGAATTCACGAAAGGAGAATGAGAAACCTACAACCATGTTACTTCGTGTTTCTTAAATAGTAGAGCTTGGATCTGCGGATTTTTTTCTTCGAATGGGCTTTTATCTGTACCTTTTCGATGTTAGGAGAAAGAACTGGCCATACTCTTTCGACAGCTATGTCACCAACGAGTTTTCGAACGGTGAAGCTCTTATTTTCTCCTCGACCTCTAATACCGAGAACGACGCCCTCAAATACCTGAATACGAGTCTTTTCCTGACCCTTATCCATTTCATGAATCTTAGCGTGAACGCGTACTACATCTCCTGGAACAAAATCAATCGTCTGTAACATGGCTATATTATATC